>JBDZWB010000218.1:0-3034 GCA_040255975.1 Nitrosopumilales archaeon | reverse complement strand
ACCTTGTCTGGGTGCCCTTCAGTCACACTTTCAGAAGTGAACAGCCATCGTTTTGCCATTTGTAAATCGACACCATGATTAGAACTCTTTTTCCAGCTTGATGAAAAGGACGTTGTTGCCCCTGATGACGACCTTGCCATAGTTTGCAAGCACATCAGAGCCATTGAACTCCTCTGCATCTGTCAGGATCAAATTCATGTACGAGTCGACATTGTTCATGCGACCCTTGTACTCTATCTCGCTCTTGAGCCTGACAGCAACCTTTCTGTTTATTGCGCGCTGGAGTGTGGAAAGCGGACGCTTTGGCTGCTGTGATGAAGGCGAAGACAATCTAACTAATCACTTTTCAAAAAATCGAGGCTCGAATAAAAAGGTTCCTTTGCCGCAGGTTCATAAGCAGGTTTTGTACACAATAATCGGCTCAACACCTTGGTAATTATTTCCACCGGCTCTAAAGCATTGGATGCTCTGCTTGGAGGTGGCTTGCGTACAGGCATGGTCACGGACATTTATGGCGAAGCCGGCTCCGGCAAGTCGCAATTGTGCTTTATGCTTTGCGCCAATTGCACAAAAGACGGTGACAGGGCGATGTTCGTGGACACAACCGGAACTTTTCGCCCTGAGCGCATTGTGGAAATTACAGGATCATCCAGCGCGCTCGACAGGATCACTTATGTGAGAGCACTTACGACGTACGATCAGATAAATGCTATAAAAAAGATAGCCGATGTCGATCCAAAGCTAGTTGTCGTTGACAGTGTAACATCATTGTTTTCTGCGGAATATTCCGGGCCAACGCGGCACCTTGCAGTAATGAAACACCTGCACGAATTGGCGCTTTCAGCCATAAATATGGACCGTGCAGTAGTTGTCACAAACATGGTTAGAAACGTCCCGATAACCGTCATTGACCAGGCAGGTCGAAATGTTGCACAGGCAGTTATTCCATCACAGCAGCGCGAATATCTTGGAAGCTCGGTTTCAATCTATTCACACATGAAATTGAAACTGGAGATAGTGAATGCTGCAAAGTCACAATTTCAGGCAATCTTGGTGCAGCCTGCAGGCAAAGAGCCTGCATCTTATACGGTTACTTCGCGTGGCATTTCAGACATTCACTAATAATTTTATACCCCGCTTTTCCATTGAAGCATGTGGACCTGCCAAGGCAGGAAGAGTTGCTAAAGACCGGCAAGGTGCCGCTGTCCATAGTCCTTCCAACATACAACGAGTCTCAAAACATAACCCGAATGTTGGATTCTATAGCAGATACACTCTCTGCCGATGCTCTTGCTGAGATTATCGTCGTAGACGACAATTCTCCTGACGGTACTGGCGACATTGCAAGCCAGTACAAAGTCAACAACAAAAAATTGCGCATTCAGGTGATTCGGCGTCCCGGCAAGCTTGGCCTCAGCTCTGCCATACTGGCAGGCGTCCAGTCGGCTGCCGGCGACATCGTGGTTGTCATGGATGGCGACTTTTCGCACCCTCCAAATGCGATCCCTCAGATGGTTGAAGAGCTTCAAGATTCAGATTATGACATCGTAGTTGCGTCAAGGTACATAAAAGGTGGGTCGGTGATCGGATGGCCGTTCAAGCGCCGGCTGATGAGCAAGGGGGCAACCAAGATAGCCCAGGTGGGGCTTGGAATAGATGTCAACGACCCTATGTCCGGATTCTTTGCGTTCAAGAGGCATATCATAGAGGGCATCAAGTTTGACGCTATTGGATACAAGATGCTGCTTGAAATCCTTGTCAAGGCAAAAGGTGCGCGAGTAAAAGAAGTGCCCTATACATTCACCAACAGGCGCGCCGGGGCAAGCAAGCTTGACTCTTCTGTCATGCTTGATTATTTCAGGGCGGTCTGGCGACTGTATCGCTACGGAAGATCTGTAGCCCAAAGTGAAAAACGCACGTCTGTTAGGTTCCTGTCAAAGGCAGGCAGGTTCTACACTGTAGGCGCAACTGGGCTACTTGTAAATTACCTTGTCTCGCTTTTGTTCAAGACTGCCGTCCCAGAACTCTGGTACATCTACGCCACCATCATCGGCATAGTATTCTCCATGACGTCCAACTTTTTCCTCAACAAGCTATGGACTTTTGAGGACAGGGATTTCAATGCCAAAAAAACGGCTATCCAATATGGCATGTTCATGGGCTTTAGCTCGCTTGGCGCACTCGTCCAGTTAGGCATGGTATACATACTTTCTGAGAACTATCGCGTTGGCTATGAACCAGCACTTGTCATAGGAGTCGCAACGGCGGCTGTGGGGAACTTTTTGCTCAATAAAAAATGGACGTTCCGGGAAAAAATTTGGAGTTAAGTCGATTGCCAGCCCGATACTATCACGATTTTAATAAATTTACATAAAAAGGCTTAATAATTTACTTCACCAATTACATGCAACCAAAAAACATCCGCTAACTGGGTAGCGACCCTCCGTATCAACAAGGGGTATTTGGGGTCCCCTGCGATAGGAGGACGACCCTACCTAATTACATACTTGCTTTTCAGAACTGACACTCACAATGCTTTAATCCATTTTGATGCAACCGCCACCATTGGACGTATTTGAAACGTCTGCAAAAATTCTGTCTCTGGCAGCAACCGGAGCATCGCATACACAAATCATAAGAATGCATGACTATATACGGCGCGACGAAATGAGGTGGCTCTTGAAGGTGCTTGTGGACAAAGGCCTCCTCGAGCTTGATTCCTCTGCAACCTACTGGGCCACAATGGATGGGATAAAGTTCCTAGAGATCCAGTTCAACATGGAACGGATTTTGCAGGCGCAAAAGAGCCTAGTTTGAGCGCCTCTTTCGCGGCTCCATCAGCCCCATCAACTGGTAGCCATACTCCAGATTGTGCTTGACGTGGTTTATGCCATGTGTGCCGTGTGGGACAAACTTGCCGTCAAGGACGTTTTCGATGTATGTTTTGGCCTTTCTGATAGAGTTGATCGCATGTTGCAACTGGTTGTCTGTGAGCTTGCGGCCAAGCTCCTTTTCAACCTCTTTCTTGAATGCT
>JBDZWB010000217.1:0-3060 GCA_040255975.1 Nitrosopumilales archaeon | reverse complement strand
GGATGCCAGAGCGCCTGCACCTATCACTACCAACAACGCGCAAAGAAGTGCTGCAAAATCCTTCCAGTCTGGCACGTCATGGAAAACGTAGGCTGCTTTATTTTTACTTGCTGGGCTTAAATATCAGATTACCATAAAAACGCGGAGTGCATCCCGACCTGCTCGTAAAAGCAATTGCTGCCATGGAACCTGAAACTACACTTCAACAATTCCAATCAGTCTCAGGGATAGAGAGCAGATCTGTGGCAAAGAGTGTCCTAGATTTCCTAGCGTTAAACGATATTGTTGCTATTTCAAGAGATAAAATAAGGTTTGGGGCGACGGGCAGGCTTCATGCAGCAATGTTGGCACTGCAATCAGGATGTGACATTGAGCAGGTATCGTGGCATTTGTCTTGGAAGGACTTTGAAAAGCTCTCCTCAAGTGTCCTGGCTTCGTTTGGGTATCGCACAAGTACAAATGTGCGGTTCACAAAGCCGCGAATGGAAATCGACGTGGTTGGAACCAGCTTGGGGTTTGCCATGGTGGTTGACTGCAAGCACTGGAAGAAGAGCAGTGCATCATCTATAGCAGCTTTTGCCAAAAAGCAGGCCGTAAGGGCCGAACGCCTGCTCAACCACGACAAAACGATATCAAGGGCTGTTCCTGTGATAATGACTCTCCATGCAAGCTCTGTGAGATTTGTAGGAGGAGTGCCGATAGTGCCTGTGCACAAGTTCAAATCTTTTGTCATGGAAGTCGAAGGATTCTTGCCAGAAATCTATGTCGCACGCTAGGACAGAATGAGCATTGTGATATAAACTGCGACTGTGATCGCGACAAACACCTTTGTCACGTTCATTGACCTGTCAAGTGCGCTTGAATAGTCCTCAAACTGCTGCCTTCCCATCACCTTGACTGTCGACTGTGCAGAATAAAGCTCGAAATTCGATTTGGTTACACCTTCAGCAGCCTTGGAGCACAGCTGACCAAATGCATTGGCAATTCCGTCGGCGTTACTGATGGTTCCAAGCGCAAAGTAACCTTCCCTTGTCCTTTTGCCAGAAGTGGAATGAGTGTCTGACGAACAGAGCTCTAGTAGGCTTGTATCCTTGCCTGCTTTTGAGATGACATGATCGCGCAGCTTGTTCTCCATGTTGTTAGAATCGGCCCAGCCTATGGCATAGTTACGGCCATCTACGTTGATCACCAGAACTGCAAGCCCAGCCTGCCCCAGCTCACCCTCCAGCTCTGGCATCTGTGGGATGTCGTTCATGCCGGCGAAGCCTATTTTGAACTCATGTTGTGGCTGTTTTTTCAATTGCTCAAGACACCTTTTTGCAGATTCGATCAGGTCATCCTTGTCTGAATCGGAAAGGTGTTTGCCCATAGCATTGTGGCAGTCCACCACAAGCGCGTCTGAGAACCCAAGACCGATTGCAAAAGACTCTAGTTCGGTACGCACGTTCTGAGGGATATCTTCCATCCCTTTTGGAGCAAGTGAAAGCATGATTAACGCCGCGTTTCCAAACGCGATACCGGTTGTGGTCGAATTGTTGACCTTTATCTGAACAGGAATTGTACAGGTGTTGCCCTTTTCCACGGCAGTCGCCCGTTCAAGATCTTTGACATATCGGTCCACCTCACGTTTTGACGGCAGGTTGAGCGAATGATCAGATACGCTGTGCATGACCAAAGCGCTCTTTTCAAAGGTTTCATATAGCACGTAGGGAAGGTTGCTTCCGCCCACCGTGTTGAATGGCCCAGGATGGATGTCTGGCAGGACTATGGCCGCCTGATGGTCAAAGCGAATTATCTTTGTAGATACAATGTCGTCATGGGCTCTTGCTTCCGTAAACTCTTCCATCTTGTCTGCCTTGTGCTCAGTCCATGCGGCAATGAACGCCTGCAGCACGCCAAATGTGCTCTTAATACTTGGTCTTCCAGCTCTGTCCGCAATGACGGTCCACGCTATTCCAAGCGCGAGAAAGGCAACTCCAAACCCAGCCCCGGCAGAGCTAAATGTAGCAATCGAGTGGTATGACACTGGGACAAATGCAAGGACAAAGATCAGAGGCTGTATGAATGAAACTGCTATCGCCCTGCCGATGCCAGCCCCAAATACGGAGGTAAATATGCCGATACGAAGCCCAGTAGCAAGCAGCATGCCTGCGACAATATAGTCAAAGCCTGGGGGCTTTGCAAATACAAGATCCGCTGCGATCCCCATGAGCACTGTCAGCAACCATAGCCCGTTGGCAAATGCAGACACGTGCGCTACTTTTGCTAGTTTGTTCACAGGAGTACCATGCAATGCAAGGTAGTCTAGGTAGTGGGATCCCACCAGTGCAGCCATCCCAACTGGCAGGTAGAATAACAGCCCCTGTGCCCCGGCCTGAAGGTGATAAAGATGAGAAACGACGATTATTCCAACTGCGCAGCCAAGCCAGATTGCATAGGACATCTTGGCGGACGATGGTCCGACTGTAGCAAAAGACCATCGTCTATGAATATTAGAAACGTCGTCATGACCGGGAGCAAGCATCGGCGCTCAACCGACAGGGAAAAGGACTCTAATTAGAATTGACGCACCGATAACGGCACCGGTTATACCCAGCACAATCTCGGGCTTGATCTTGATGCCCCTAGTCTCGTCTTCAAAGAACCTGAGAAGACCGGCGCTCGATGCCGGCAGCGGAGCATTCTTTTTCTTGCTGCTCATCAGGTGCTGATAGTTTTCAAGCGCTTAAATACATTCCGCTGGTTAATTCGTCAGGTTTTTTGTCTTTTCCAGAATCCGAAGGTAACTTTCTAAAAGTTCTGCCTTTTGTTTTTGAATGGCAAGGTCGCTTTCAGACTTGATCTCCGCCGCGAGGGCAACAATCTTTTCTTCAACGATTGAAGAGACAGAGTTCAACCCTACAGAGGTTTGCGCCTGTGCCTTTTCTGGCTCTGCATTCTCCATGGAGCCAGTTTGTGTTTCGTTGCCACAGTTGATGCAAGTTGTCTTGTCTGCAAAACGCACCTGCACGCCGCCGCATTTCGGGCATGCCTCGCTTGTCAGGGTTCCGCCCTTCACTA
>JBDZWB010000216.1:0-3061 GCA_040255975.1 Nitrosopumilales archaeon | reverse complement strand
CTGTAATCTGCTTTGTGTATTTTGCCAGCTCCGCGTCCGTCTTTTCTTCCCGGAACATAGGTTGTATGTGTATGCTATCCTTCGAGTATATCTTTGTCCAAAGCTCTTCAGAAATGAATGGAGATATCGGCGCTATCAGGAGCAATATTGTAGAGAGGCATCTGTGCAATGTATATAGCGCAGATCTTTTTGCAGGGCTGTCTTCAGTAGCATATGCCCGTCCTTTGACCATCTCTACATAGTGGGCCGCAAAAAGGTTCCACGTGAAATCACGGATTGCATTTGCTGGGATGAAAAAGTTGTACTCATCGTACCCTTTCTTGCATTCTTGAACTAACTTGGCAAGTTCGGCAAGAATCCACTTGTCAGAGGCTTCTAGCTCTGGCCTTTCCTCCACCACTTCAAACGATGACAGAAACCGTCCAAGGTTCCACAGTTTTGAGAGAAACTTTTGGGAGCTGGCTATCCTCTGCTCAGAGCACCTGAAGTCATAGCCCAAATTTGCTTCGCTTGCCGACCAGAACCGGAATGTATCTGCGCCATATTTCTGGATAACAGGGAATGGGTCGATTACATTGCCCTTGCTCTTGCTCATCTTTTCTCCCTTTTCGTCAACTCCGTATCCCATAATCCATGTGTCAGTCCATGGCATCTTGTCCGTCAGCTGTACGCATCGAAGCATCGTATAGTGGAGCCACGTGCGGATAATGTCTTTTGCCTGTGGTCGAATTGCAGTAGGATAAGTGTAATCAAACATTTTCTGATCTCTGCCATATTTTGTCACGTAAAGCGGGCTGATGCTAGAATCCATCCAGGTGTCAAACGTCCTGTCCTCACCTGTAAATTCAGTCCCGCCACACTTCTCACATTTGTCAAATGGCGGCTTTTCCTTCCATGGGCGGTAGTATTTTCCGGCAGGTGGCAGATTTGGTGCTTTACAGGTATTGCAATACCATATCGGGATTTCAGTGCCATAGAACCTACGCCGGGACACCGGCCAGTCGATTGCAATTGAATCAAGCCAGTTAAGCAGTATCTGCCGGTGCATGTCAGGATGGAATTTCAGCTTGTGCGCAAGGTCGCGCAGTTGCGGCACAAAGTCGATCTGTTTTACATAGTAATCGTGCAGGGGGATAATTTCAATCGGAGTCTTGCTTCGCTCGCACAAGGGTGTTCTATGCATTATGCTTTCTTCTTTTTCCATTAGACCAGAGTTTTTCAGGTCCTCAATGACCTTAGTCCTTGCCTGGTTAATCCTGAGGCTGGCATATGGTCCTGCAGCTTCAGTTGTAAATCCACCTTCGTTGAGGGCAACAATCTCTTTTAGCCCAAGTTCTCTGAAAACTTGCACGTCGTTCTGGTCGCCATAGCTGCATACCATCACGGCACCGGAACCGAATTCCGGCTTTGCAGAATGATGCGGTCTAATCTGCACTTCGCGATTGAACAATGGCAAAATGGCATGCGAGCCCTGCAGTTTTTTGTACCGCTCATCGTCCGGATGGACAATCACTGCCTGGCAGGCGAATAAAAGTTCCGGCCTTGTAGACGCAATGATCATTGTATCGCCTGTTTCTTTGACCTTGAACTTCATGTAGACTAGCTTTGTCGGTATCTCGTCATAGATTATCTCTGCATCCGCTATTGTGGTCCCGCAGTCAGGGCAGTAGTTGTTAGGCCTGTTTGCAAGATAAACGAGCCCGCGCTTCCATAGATCAATAAAGGTTGATTGCGTCAGAGACCGATAATCTTCAGAATCCGTTCTATAATATTCCCGGAAATTTCCGGAAAGCCCCATTCCCTTCATTATCTGGATCATTTCTGCCTCCAAGTCATCAAGCGCCACCTTGCACAGATCTAGGAATTTTTCCCTATCCATCTGGCGCATTCGGACCTTGTACTTTTTCTCAGTATAGATTTCAACTGGCAGGCCGTTTCTGTCGATGCCTATTGGAAACAGCACATTCTTACCATTCATTCTAGCCGTCCGGGCAATCATGTCAATCTGCGCATAGTGGCCGGCAGCTCCAATGTGCCAAGGCCGGCCAGATGGATATGGTGGGGGCGTGTCGATAACAAACGCAGGCTTTTCATTTATTGTAAAACGGTAAATATCTTGTTCTTCCCACTTTTTGAGAATGGCCTTCTCTATCTCAGGGTTCCACGACGTTGACTGGATTTTTGGTTCCATCGCTACTCCTACGTGTTGACTTGGTACCGTTAATAATGCTTAGCCCATGAACCCGATATTAGAAAACATGTCCAAAATCAGCAAGCTATCACCAACATACCTATGCTGTATAGCCGACAAAAAATAATCGAAAAAAACAGAGCCCTACTTGCCACAGATGACATGGCTTTCGGGCTCGAACAAACCCTTTTGCCTTCACGGTATCAGTAACTTGCACAACAACACATAAACGGCTATCATTTCCTGCGTAATAGCAAAAGCGATCTATCCCGGCCTTGCCAAAGTGACAAGTTATGTACGTTTTATCAAACTCACTGCGCAATGCTTTTTATTTGAATGTCGTTTACTTCCTTGCAAAGGTGCCACCTTTCAGGAGATATACAAGTGTCTAGGACGCAAAAGCCCGACTTAAAGACAATCGAGCCTTATGATGTTTCATTTGCAAAACTACAGCCAGACGGAAACTGGGCTGAAACAGTCCAAAAGATTGCAACCGCAATCAACGTCCAGTTTACAGAATCTTCAGAACAGTTGCCCTTTGTCCCTTCTAAGCAGTTTGAAAAGCTGCTAAAAGAAGAAAAAATCTTTCTCTTTGGTCCAAGTGGCTCCGGCAAATCCAGAACCATAATAGAGCTTTTACGAAACAAAAACGCAAGCTATGACAGAATCTTTGTAATTAACCCGTCAAATCCCGCAGGTCTTGATTCCGGCAGAGAGAACATTGCGGTTCTATCGCAGCAGTTCGGCAAGCAAGACCTTGTGATTTGGGACAACTTTCCAGAAGGTCTGGTCAAGCGAGATCTTGAAAATGCGTTTGGCGCTCTGGAAATAGTAAATGCCAGCGCAATGCAGAACCTGTACATAGCCCTC
>JBDZWB010000215.1:0-3091 GCA_040255975.1 Nitrosopumilales archaeon | reverse complement strand
AACTGAAAGGCAGGTCAGAACTTTTCCAAAATCAAAGCATTCGCTAAACATTAACAAGGAAATCTATGCCGATGCTCCCTACGTCGAGACGGCCAAGTCTCAGCAGGGCAAGCTCCTAGTCGATTCAAGGGAGCGGCTAAACTTTTTGACGGAGCACATACCCGGCGCAAAGAATATCCCATATACGATGGTGGGCTCTAATGGCAACATACTACGCAAGGCCGATGAATTGAAGCGCTTTATAGAAAACCGCGGCATAACCGGCGAATCCGAGATCATCACATACTGCGGTAGCGTCGGAACGCTTTCAGGCCTGACCTACTATGCGCTCAGGCTGGCAGGATTCAAAAACGTGAAATTATATCCCAAGTCGTTCAAAGAATGGAAGGCCCTTGGCAAGCCAAAGGAAGAGTTCAAAGACGCCACCTACTGGGACCTGTCCGCTGAATAACCATGCCAAAGAGGCTCTTCGTCTGTCTCACCGGAATGCCAGGCGCCGGCAAGTCAACGGTTGCATCCTTTCTGAAGGAGAAGGGCTTTGCGACAGTGACGATGGGCGACGCGGTCAGGGAAGAGGCAAAGCAACAGAACTTGGAGCCGACTGACGCCAACTTGGGCAAATTGATGCTAAAGTTGCGGCAGGACTTGGGGCCGGGCGCAGTCGCGCACCTTGTCCTGCGCAAGCTGGAGAGGGATGGCAATTCAGGCAACGTCGTCATCGACGGCATTCGGAGTATTCCAGAAGTGGAGGTTTTGAAAAAAGCCGGCCATGTGAAACTCTTGGCGATCCACGCGTCACAGGAGACGCGTTTTAAGCACCTTGTGGACAGGGGCAGATCGGACGCGCCGTCAAGCACGGACGAGTTTGCCGGCAGGGACAAGCGCGAGCTTTCAGTTGGGATAAGCGAAGCGATCGCACTCGCAGATGAAACTATATCAAACAACGACCTCACACTTGATCAACTAAAAGAGCGCGCCTATGACATTGTTAAAACTTGGTTGGAAGAGGCGCGCAGGAATTGAAGAAGCTTGCAATAGAGTCGCCAATCGATGTAAAGGTGGAGGCTTCAGTCAACCCTTCAGAAGATCCGCAGAAAGTGATCGGAGCGGTTGAAAACGTGATAGAAAGGTGCTCGCCAGAATTCCGATATGGTAGCAGAGTTATAGGCCGCGCCGCCGGGAGCGAACCACTTTCGTTGCTGTACGAACAGGTGCGGTCAAGGTCCGCGATGGGAGTATTGCGCAGGATGCTGCTCGACAACCGCGCTGGCGACAGTACCTGGTTCTTGCTCAACAAACAGGCGGCCACAGCCGG
This sequence comes from Nitrosopumilales archaeon, assembly GCA_040255975.1. Taxonomy (GTDB): domain Archaea; phylum Thermoproteota; class Nitrososphaeria; order Nitrososphaerales; family Nitrososphaeraceae; genus Nitrososphaera. Next base: position 1,776 of record JBDZWB010000215.1, on the reverse strand, counting down.
GATAGCCGCCATCGTTGAGGATGAGCAGGAATCGCCCCTTGGGCCCATCAGGGTGACGATAAGCTGTGAGGAGCTGGACACTCTCATAGACTGGTTGGTTCCTGAGACATAGCACGAGGAAAGCTTCTTTTACCCCCGCCCGTATCCGGGCACCATGGCAACAGAAGCGTATTGCGTCAAGTGCAAGGCAAAGAGGACGATGAAAGACGAGAAAAAGGTCACCATGAAGAACGGCAAGCCCGCAACACAAGGCAGCTGCCCTGTCTGTGGGACAAAGATGTTCCGCATCGGCAAATAATCGATTTTCTTTTTCCTTTTTGTTTTTATTATATGTCAAGGCATAATAGACTCGGCTGCGATCACTAGTCCGCTTGATAAGGATAAGGAACCTGGTCAAAAAGTACGGCGACCTGACCGCAGTTGACAACCTTACGCTTGACATTCGCGAAAACGAGGTTTTCGGCCTGCTGGGATCAAATGGCGCCGGCAAAACTACGACCATTCACATGCTTGCCACCTTGCTCAAGCCTACTTCTGGCACGGCTACCGTGAACGGCTATGATGTTGTCAGCCAATCGGCAAAAGTGCGCGCAAGCATCGGGATAGTGTTCCAGGCTCCAAGCAGCGACGACATGCTCACCGGCCATGAAAATCTGCACTTACACTCGATGCTGTACAGCGTGCCACGTCATGCTAGGCAGCGGAGGATCGATGAAGTGCTCGAGCTTGTCGGGTTGACAGAACGCAAGCACGACCAAGTCAAGACTTATTCCGGTGGCATGCGCAGGCGACTTGAAATTGCGCGCGGGCTCCTTCACAAACCAAAGGTAATGTTCCTTGACGAGCCGACGCTGGGGCTTGACCCTGCAAGCAGAGAAGGCATGTGGAAGTACGTACGGCGCCTGGTGGATGAGGAAAAGGTCACGATAATTTTGACAACGCATTACATGGAAGAAGCAGACATGCTCTGCGACAGAATTGCCATTATTGACAAGGGCAAGATAGTTGCACTTGACACGCCAGCCGGCTTGAAGGCAGGGCTTGGCGGCGACATTATCCGGCTCAAGACAAAGGACAGCATCGACAGGATAAGGCGGTTTGATTTCGTGCAAAAGGTCGAACAGAGCGACGGTTTTATGGTGCTATCTGTTAATGACGCGAAAAAGGCTCTGCCAGTGCTACTGCAGAACATCGAGGCCGAGTCAGCCGAGTTTGCAAGCCCAACTCTCAACGATGTGTTCATACAGATAACTGGCAGGAACATCAAGGAGCAGGCAGAAGGGGGATTCATGGAGAGGTATGCAAAGTACGACTAGCATTGAGGGACCGTTGACAAAAATATACGCACTGTGGCTGCGCGAGTTCAAGGTGTTCCTTCGCGAGAAAAGCCGGCTAGTTGCGTCTACGTTTACGCCCATTCTGTGGCTATTTGTAATCGGATCGGGCCTTGGCGCGACCAGCCCAGCTACGACACCTGGAGTTGACTACCAGCAATTCATTTTTCCCGGAATCGTCGCAATGTCAATAATATTCAGCTCTGTGTTTTTCGGGTCCTATATCATCTGGGATCGCAAGTTTGATTTCCTAAAGAGCGTGATGGTGGCGCCGGTCAGTAGGGGCAGCGTCTTTATCGGCAAGACCCTGGGTGGCATGACCACCTCATTGATACAGGCCGCCATACTGCTCGCCATAGGCGCGGCGATAGGAATTCCGTTTACGCCGCTATCGCTTGTACAGGTCGTCGCAATAATCTTGCTGATGTCATTTGGCCTAACC
>JBDZWB010000214.1:0-3110 GCA_040255975.1 Nitrosopumilales archaeon | reverse complement strand
TTGAGAGAGTCGATGTTGTAGAGATCGACCCTGTTGTCATAGACGTAGCAAAACAATACTTTGGCGTTCAGGACGGCAACCCGAAATTGAATATCTATAATGACGATGGCCGGCGTTTTCTGCTTGCAAATGACGGCGACGCTGGTGCAGTAAAGTACGATATTATCGTCCTAGATGCATACTCTAAAAACTATGTGCCTTTTCACCTTATGACTACCGAATATTTTCAGCTGCTAAATGACCGTCTGACAGCAGATGGCGTCATTGTGTCAAATCATATCGGCTCGGTTGGTCTGGGCAGTGCAAGCGAAAATTGGGGATTTGCAGCCTATGAGAAATCAAAGCTCTGGAGAGCAGGATACAAGACCATGGCTGAGACATTTCCATCGATGTACGTTTTTCCAACCCGGTCAAGCGGAGCCAGCGTGCAGAATGTCATGGTGGTGGCCAGCAAGGACGGTGCCATGTACGATGAAGGTGGACTGAGGGAAAGGCAGGAGGCAATAGCTACTGGATTCAACAGCATCTACAATGAAAACAGTCAGGGAACTACAAACTTTTTGCAAACAATTGACTATGCCAGTTATTTGTATAATGCAGCAAACATCCGAATAGATGACGTGCCAATATTTACAGACGAGTATTCTCCTGTGGAAGCATTTATCAGCCCACTTACCAATGCGCAGTATAACGTCACAGATGATGGAAAGTGGGAGACAATCCCAGTAAACGCAAACAACGATTCAGATCCGCAAGCAGGAGTCGTTGTCGTAGCTGCTCTTGCAATCGCTGCCGTATGGGCTTTTCATGCGAACAGAATATGGAAGAAGGCCTAGTGTTGTTGAAATACAAAAAGGTGCAGTGATAAAGTGGTGTCGTCAGCAATCACCGTGCCCAAGCGCAAGTTTGGATGGACCGACGTTGAAGTTCCAGTCATAGGGCAGGGGACATGGATGATTGAAGGGGCCGGCCATGACAAGCGGAAGGCAATCCAAGCATTGCAGCTTGGACTTGACCTCGGGCTCACGCATATAGACACAGCCGAGATGTATGGCAGCGGGAAAGCAGAAGAAATCGTGGCCGAAGCCATAGCAGGCCGCAGAGAGCAGGTCTTTCTGGTAAGCAAGGTTCTGCCTTCCAACGCCTCGTATGATGGCACCATAGCTGCATGCAAACAGAGCCTAAAGCGACTCAGGACAGAGTGGCTTGATCTTTATCTGTTACACTGGCCAAGCAGCTACCCAATTAGGGACACCATGCGTGCCATGGAAAGGCTGGTAGACGACGGATTGATACGGTTTATCGGGGTTAGCAACTTCGATGTGTCGGGGCTAAGGCAAGCAGAGCAGGCTCTGTCAAAGCATCGCCTCGCATGCAACCAGGTTCCATATCACTTGAGCAACCGGCAGATAGAAGTGGATGTGCTGCCTTACTGCTCTGAACGCCAGATCGCAGTTGTAGGATATTCGCCATTTGGCCACGGTTATTTTCCATCTATAATAAAGAGCAGGCAGGGACAGCTGCTTGCGGAGATTGGCAGGCGCCATGGCCGCACACCTCGGCAGGTGGTGCTCAATTATCTTACGCGCCATCCAAACACTTTTGCAATTCCAAAAGCCCGTAACCCCGAGCACGTGAGGGAAAATAGCGGAGGTGCCGGCTGGCACCTGACCGAAGAAGATGTTGCGGCTATTGAAAGAACCTTTTAGCGCTTGTGACTCGCTACATTATCTACGAACGACTTTACTTTGTAGCTACAGTAGAGGTTGACCTTGATTCCAGCATAATTCCACATGAACGCAATTGGAATGCTTACCAGAGCCCCTCTAAGAAACTGATCAGGCGTAAAGTTCATGACAAACAAATTCCATGGCAAAAAGACTGCCTGTCCCACAGCATGGCTGACAAGTGTAATGATCATGTACTCTTTGACTTTGTCTTTTGATATTACTTTCCTTACAGACATTGTTATAGTATTTTATTATTGATATTATAATAAAACGTATTGACAAACTTGCGATCTGCATTTAGAATGACCATGTTTGAGACAGCAAGATTGTAGAAAGAGATTGCAGAATTATCTCCCTAAATCTTTTCCAGATAATTCTAATAGTTAAATTGCTTTGCGTCTTTTATGCTAAAGACTACTAGAACACTATTCGTATTGATTTCATGCTCAATGCTCCTTGCAATCTTTTTACTTCCGTCTGAACAACTCTCTGTGATGAAACCGGCAGCCGGCGCATCTCCGCCAAAACAAATGAAGCCATCCATTCCAAAAGACAGCAAGCTGGTGCCCGATGCCAATGGCGTAATGATGTACAATTACGGAGACAAGATTGGCAAAGTGTACAATCCCAAAGTCGTGGCCGTGGAGGGATTGAGATACTATCACAACTTTCAATACGCCGGCGTTAAAGAGGCAAGAGAGCACTTTCTCAATTCTGCCAGCTGGCTTGTAGACAATGCGACGATGAAGCAAGATGGCAGGTATTCGGTATGGGAATATGATTTTCCGTGGATGTTCTACGGCGGGATCAAGCCTCCATACGTTTCGGCGCTTGCACAGGCCGAAGGCGCGGAGCTGCTTGCAAAGGCATATCTTGTCACAAATGATGAAAGATATCTGCAGGCGGCACACAAGGCAGTGGCTGCACTTTTAGTTGATTATGACGAGGGTGGGGCAGCCAGCCTTGAAGACGACGGCGACTCTGTATTTCTACAACTGGTAGCAAAGCCCGGATTCAAAAAAGTCTATGTCCTAAACGGACACACGGGAGCGCTCTTGCATCTTTGGGAATACTACAAGATTACAAATGACAAAGTTGCCAAAGACGTGTTTGACAAGGGCATGAATTATCTAAAGAACCACTTGGCAGAGTTTGATTCCGGCGACTGGTCATATTATGACAAGGTCGGCACAAGGGCAATGGAAAGTTACCACAAGGGCCACATCAAGCAGCTAGGATATCTGTACGACATTACAAAAGAACCAATCGTTGAGAAATACGGACACAAGTTTCTGGTTTATTATAAACAAAAGACTGCAGACACACCGACACAAGTCAGTGACGCACGGCAGGAAGATGATGAGCAACTCATCTGAGTTC
>JBDZWB010000028.1:8026-12164 GCA_040255975.1 Nitrosopumilales archaeon | reverse complement strand
GAAGTAGTTTGGCAAAGTATGGATATTAGTACGGCGACAATCAAAAAGAGAAAAAAAGAGTTGTGATAATCTCTCAGACTAGTAGAAGTGCAACCCGGGGTTGATTGAGGAGACAACAGCCCTGCCTACAGTTTGAAAAGCCAGATAGTGATGCAGAAGACACTCATTTTCATGCGCCTGAATAACGAGCAACTTGTTGTGCTACCAAGATTATATAGAATTAATGGATAACAAGTTTCAGTGAAGTGGTGGAAGGGGAGAAAGTCCGGCGGCGATGAATCCAAGAGTAGGCAGGACGAACCCTCAACAAAAGGATATGAGCGCAAGGACCCATCGAACCTCAACAAGTATGACTGCTATTCCATCCTCGGCATAACCCACAATGCCACCGACGAGGAGATCAAGCGGGCATATCGGAGGCTAGCTCTCCAGTACCACCCGGACAGAAACAAGTCGCCCGAGGCCACCGCCATCTTTACCGTCATACAGATTGCCTACGACACGCTGATCGACCCGGGCAAGCGCCGCCAGTACGATTCCACAATCCCGGCGCTTGGCAGCGTGCAGCAGACCACGATCAAGGTCGAGCTTGAAGGCGCGTTCACAGAGGGCCAGGTGATGGACGACATTGCAGTAATCAGCATCAAGGACTCGGACGAGGCAATCGTGTTTGAAAACAGCGTCACAGTCCCTACGATCTGGATTCAGACCCACGGAAGCCAAAAGCAGTATTCGATATACACCGACGTTGCGTTTGAGCGCCTGTTCCGGGCCATCTACAAGCTGATGGACCCAAAGGAAAAGCTGGATGACCTGGAAGTCATGGGCAAGCCGGAAATGCGCGCTCACTTTGACGCAAGGTTCTGGAACCGTGGCCAGACAAACGTCTCGCTCTACTGCTACAGCTCTATGAGCTTTACAATCATCAACGGCCTGCCGTACCTGTACCTCCACGGCGCCAGGTACCACAACGCCAACCACGAAATAACGCTTGACTTTTACACAAAGCTGAGAGACGCAATAAGCAGCATAATCCACGCAGAGCTGGAAGGCACGGTGGAAGTGCCAAAGGAAGAGATGGAGCCGGCGACGTTATTCCAGCCGGTAAAGCATGTAAGCGAGCTTCGTCTGCCGCCAAAAGAAGTCTGCGCCACGTTTGCAAGCATCTGCAGGATAAAGTCGGCTCAGGCAGCAGTCGACATGCTCTGCAAGGTATACGGAGTCCCTGCAATGAAGCTAGTATTCCAGCACAGGTTCCCTGTCAACGACATGGTATGCAGGGACGCAATAGCGGTCTATTATTCAGACGACATGACAGCATATTTCAAGCCAGAAGGAACTAGCATGCGTACTATACTGCACGAGTTCTACCACCACCTTGTCAGCTGCTACGGTGCAAGGGACATGCTGGACTACCAGATTATCCCGGACCCGGTCACCGGCTATTACGCAAGAAACGAGCGTGAGGAGAGAGCAGCCAACAGCTATGCCGAGACATTTCTTAGAAGGGCCATAGGTTAATTTCCAGCTTACGCAGGCATTTGTCGTATTGACCAAGTATGGTCACATTCTAAATAGTTTTATCAATTATGATAAAGGCTTATTAATTCTGCTGTATAATATTAGCCTGTGAGCCAGCAATTGGACATGTCTGCACTGCTGTTTGCCCAAAAGCTTGTCGCCAATCCAAAGCCAGCGTACAGCATAAAAAAAGACGCAGCTCCGGTAGCCGGCTCCATACCGACTGCGTACAGACGCCTGAATGCATTGAAAGCGATCGGCATTGCAAAGTCCAGCCGCGGCCACTTTATGCTCAACGTGAGCGCGGTCTACCAGCCGACATATCTGATAGAAAGGTTGCTTCCGTCTCTGGAATCGCTAAGAAAAGGCAGGAGGTTTGGAAGATACTACAATGATTCGGACATCAAGTTTGCCCTAGGCGGCGTCAAGCACCAGCTTGTCACTCTGGACTACAAGGCATGGGAGCTTTCAGAATTCCAGTATCCGATGGATCTCTACATGTACGTAAAAGACATTGACAGAGCCGCCAGTTATCTGAAAGATAATAAATTCCGCGAAGGAAGGAAGGGGCGCGTAGTGCTTCTTCCGATGATAGGCGATTTTTCTAACGAGATACAGAGGGTGTACCTTGACTGCATAGCAGCCGGCGGAAGAAGCGTGCAAGATGCAGTCGCCATAGAGCTTTTGCATGGAGACCAACTGGGAATTAAAGGCAACTTTCCGGTAGAGCTTGTCAGAAAGGTGCAGGAAGACCTGCCGGTGAAATCTTGAAGCAGAACCCGATGAAGGATCTTGTCAGAGAAGCCGTCCTTGTAAGCAAAGAATTAGGCGATGCCATATTTGTTGGAGCCGTCGCAGTATACCTGCACACGGGAAAGACACGCGAGTCAAGGGATCTCGACTTTGCCGTAGCATCAGGCCTGTCAAAAGAGCAGGCCATACAGAAAGGAGGCTATACTACACATATCGAGAATGGCAAGAAGGTGACTCGGACCCCAAGAATGATCAAGGTCGATATTTACGATCAGGATGTGAGCGACATTCCAGTTGCAGTGATTGCAGATACTGCCAGAAGCGTACAAGTTGACAGCAAAGGGACGACGTTGAAGGTTGCGTGCATAGAGGTGCTGATAGTTTCAAAGCACAGGGCTTCCAGACCTGCCAGGCCACAGGACAATGCGGACCTCTATGAATTGGCTCATGAAAAATCTGATGAAATAGATTGGAAGTTGCTGTCAACTATGACAAAGTCGCAGCATGAGTTTGATTCCATAAGAGTAGCAATGCAAGCCATGCATAAAATAAGATAGTAGTTGTAGTCGATGTCGCTTATTTGCCAAACAATCGGCCAACAACAGTTACGCTGAAACATTTCTGAGAAGGGCCATAGGTTAATTTCCAGCATTCTCAGGCATTTAGTATTGACCAAATATGTGTATATACTAATAGTATTATCAATCTCTTTGCTCACATATAGTGAGTAATGAATATATTTTGCTTCGCCCATACCAAGAATTGGTGAGGTAGCACATGCTTCATCTTGGGCAATCCCTGCATAAAAGGAAGCGCGCGACTACTATCGCAATAGCAGCAGGTGTGGCTGCAGCAGTATCGCTGGCAGCATTTGGTCTGACGTCAAACCCTGCGAGTTTTGCTTCCGTGAACAATGCATTTTCCGCAGTATTTGATTGGACATCGCGGGTTTTTGTGATGCTGTCAGAAGCTGCAAACAGTGTAGTTGCCTCTATACAGAACATGCTAGGGCAGCAGTAGAGAACCTGTATGGGACGGGCAACAACTTACCCCTTATTTTGTTATGTCAATCCTTCAAGAATCTTTGCTGCAGGAGCAAAAAATTAACCCTAAAATATCTAGTTGCCCACTATATGTTGGTGAGGTGTCCTTATGTCTGCAATGGCTGCTGGCAGGAGGCCGTCCCGCTATCTAGGAAAAAATGATAGGCGCCATTATGGAGAGTCATTATCGCCATATCCAGATGCAGACCGCTATGGAAGGCCGCCGCAGCGCTTCTTTTGCAGAAACTGCATCATTTACATCGACAATCCGGTAGTGGCCGAAAAACACTCCGAAGTGACAGAACATGACGTAGACGAGATACAATTATCAGAATACTTTAACGAGGAAAACATCATGTCCCCATTTTTTCCATTGTTGTTATCGTGTCATTTCCTATGGGAAAAGATGTATCCAGCTTTTGCAATAGTCTGACAGCTTCAGGTCTCTTTCCTCGCCTTCTGCAGTCCGGATAACTATGTGTCGCTCTCGGTCATACTTGTGCAGATCGATTACGGTCCCTTCTACTCCGTCTTTGCATCGGATCCTGTCTCCCAAACATATGGCTGCCATAATTGCTGCAACCACCTCCCACCAAATAATAGATCTGCACTTTGAAAATTTATTACTTGCTGCATGTGGATGTGGTCGATTAAACTGCCTTGGAAAAAATAAAAATAAATATGTGCTTACACACATTATGTTACTGACTGGAGGTTCGCAATAAATGGAAAAGCTATGCAGATCATGCGGCTCCGAACTTGCAGTTGTAGAGTTATGCGAGGGATGCAATGAACCGGTGCGCTGGTTGTGCAATGCGTGC
>JBDZWB010000028.1:0-7926 GCA_040255975.1 Nitrosopumilales archaeon | reverse complement strand
TGTAGAGTTATGCGAGGGATGCAATGAACCGGTGCGCTGGTTGTGCAATGCGTGCCTGAGAGAAAAGGACTCAACCCACGTCCACAGGGCCGTTATAATGTACGCCCCTGCGAAATAGCGGGCGATCCAAATCACATCCTCTCAATTTTTTCTTATCGTTAGAAAAAATCGCATTTTTCATTCTCATTGCGTCAGCAAGGACTGATTGCATATGCGGCACTGGTGTCACGGACATCTAATACCGTCCATTTTCTTTTTATTTTGGTAGATGGAAAATGATAATTGGTAGAGCAGAGGCAATTGGACACAGATCTGATTCTTGACATATTGGGAAATGATACCCGGAGGAAAATATTGGCCATACTTTCAGAGGAGCCAATGTATTTCAACCAGCTGGCAAAAGAAGTGGGAATAGGTCAGCAGGCAGTAATCCGACATTTGCAAGCCCTGGAGGATAGCGGTATTATCGAAACATATGCAGAGAAGAGTGAATTTGGGGCCCCTGACCGCAAGTATTATCGCCTCAACAGTTCATTTATTCTCACCGTATCGCTATCTGAAGATGACTTTACAATAAAGAAGCAGGACTTGGCAAAACTGGGACGGAACACGCGACAGTCAAGAAACAATCACAGGATGCTCGATTCATTGTCGGAAGATGCCGATGCGGCCTTGTCTTTACTACAAGAAAAATTGAAAGAGGTTGAGCAGCAGATTTTAGAACTTGATTCCCAATTGAATGACCTGCATGCTCTGAGGCAGGGCATATTACACAAACTGCATGAGATCGGAATGGACAGCTTTGAGCAAGACGAGCGGAGAATTGTGTACAAGATAGTGGAAGAATCGCCAAGATCTATTGCCGAGCTTTCAAAGATAAGCGGTGAAAAAGCGGCGGACCTAAAAGACATGATAGCAGAAATGAGAAGCAGGATGGGAAAGGAATACGCTCAGATGCTGTTTGGAAAGCTAAAGTAGCAACCACCAGGAGGCAAAAGTTTGGCTGCATGAGCTTTTCACCATTTCAATTGCTGCATCCCAGTTTGGCTAAATTTACCTACAGGTTACTCACATCTTGTGAGTAAGACATAAATATCGCGGACTGTATTCTATCATCCAGGTGACCATGAACATGTGGAGAGATTGGGATTTCGGATTTGGAACAACAACAAGACGGCTGATGGAGGATATAGACAGGGAATTCCAAGAAGCTGAAGAAATGCTGAACAGGATGTTCAGAACTGTCAGAGAAGCCAATCCTGAAGATGTAATTGTCCACGGCCCCTACTACTATGGCTTCCAGATAACCGTAGGTCCCGATGGCAAACCCCGAGTAAGGGAATTTGGAAACATGAGGCCGGCAGCAAGGGGACGGGTTGAGCAAAGTGGTGTCAGGGAACCTCTGGTAGATACTATCGTTGACGACAAGGACAACAACCTGATAATCACTGCAGAGCTCCCCGGAGTAGAAAAGCAGGACATCAAGGTCAAGGTGTCTCAAGAGTATGTGTCGATACACGCAGAGAGGGGCGAAAAGAAATACCACACCGACATACCAGTTGACGTAGAGCTTGACGATAAATCAGCAAAGGCAACCTACTCGAATGGAATACTGGAGCTGAAGATAAAGCTAAAGGCACCTCCAAAGCCGAAGGAAACAGAGGTTCAGGTCGAATAGGGCTGTAAATGGAGCCCTTAAATTTTTTGTTGGAGTGAGAAAATCAAGATGAAAAATGGAAGCGATAGTGGCAGAATTACGCTAAGAGTCGCTGAAACCAACCCAAAGTTCGTTGGAAGGGGGATGGCCCTGCTAGATCCAAAAGTCATGGAAGAGCTTGGCCTGTCAACAGGCGACGTCATAGAGATTTCTGGCAAAAAGAAAAGCTACGTCCTTCTCTGGTCCAGCCAGAGCGAGGACTATGGCAAGGGCCTTGTCAGAATCGATGGCTATACAAGAAATAACATTGGGGTCGGCATCGATGACAGCGTAACTATCAGAAAGGTGGCTGTAAGAAAGGCAGAGCAGGTGGTTCTTGCCCCAACAGAAGAGCTCAACATCGTTGGACTGGAAGACTATCTTCCCGAGCTGCTTGAAGGGCGAGTGGTCGCAAAAGGAGATGTTGTACCACTCAACATCATGGGAAGGAGAATTGGCTTTGCCGTTACAAGCACCTCTCCATCAGAAGGAGCATCACTGATTGACGGCAACACAGAATTTATCATAGGTTCAGTGCCCAAAACTGCAGCAAGAGGAGTTCCAAGGGTATCGTATGAAGACATTGGAGGTTTACGCAATGAAGTGCAAAAGGTCCGGGAAATGATCGAGCTGCCGTTGCGCCATCCAGAGATTTTTGATCGAATCGGAATCGAAGCTCCAAAAGGAGTGCTGCTCCATGGCCCGCCTGGTACTGGAAAAACGTTGTTGGCAAAGGCAGTTGCAAATGAAACAAATGCCAACTTTTTCGCAATTGGGGGACCGGAGATAATGAGCAAGTTCTACGGCGAAAGCGAAGAGAGGCTAAGGCAGGTCTTCAAAGAAGCTGAAGAAAATGCGCCATCTATAATATTCATCGACGAAATCGATTCGATAGCTCCAAAGCGTGAAGAAGTATCCGGCGATGTTGAAAAAAGGGTAGTTTCGCAGCTGCTCACCCTTATGGACGGCATACAGTCAAGGGGCAAGCTGGTTGTCATCGGTGCCACAAACAGGCCAAACGCGATTGACCCGGCTTTGCGCAGGCCCGGACGCTTTGACAGGGAAATAGAGATAGGAATCCCCGATGAACATGGACGGCTCGAGATTCTGCAAATTCATACGCGGGGCATGCCGCTGACAGATGACGTGGACCTTGCATCAATTGCCCGCGTCGCTCATGGCTTTGTCGGTGCTGACCTGGAGGCCTTGAGCAAAGAGGCTGCAATGCGCTCGCTGAGGAGGATATTGCCGGAAATCAACATGGAGGAGCCAAAGATTCCTGCCGAAATACTGAACAGAATCAAGGTGACAAAGCATGACTTTGAGGATGCACTTAGGGAGGTTCAACCATCTGCTATGCGGGAGGTCCTGGTTCAGAGGCCAAACATAAGGTGGGAAGACATTGGAGGGCTCCAGCAGGTAAAAGAGGAATTGACAGAAGCAATCGAGTGGCCGCTAAAGCATGCCGAGCTATTTTCAGAGGCGGATGTCAGGCCGCCAAAAGGCATCCTGCTTTATGGTCCTCCGGGAACAGGCAAGACCATGATAGCCAAGGCTGTTGCCGCAACATCTGAAGCCAACTTTATCAGCATTAAAGGACCAGAATTGCTAAGCAAGTGGGTTGGCGAATCAGAGAAAGGCGTGCGGGAGGTATTCAGAAAAGCCAGGCAGGCTGCGCCCTGCGTTGTATTCTTTGACGAGCTTGACGCCATTGCACCAAGGAGGGGCTCGGAAGGAGATGCGCACGTGACAGAACGCGTAATCAGCCAGATGCTGACTGAAATGGACGGTCTGGAAGACTTGAAAGGAGTAGTTGTGATAGGAGCTACAAACAGGCCAGACATTATCGACGAAGCGCTGCTAAGACCCGGCAGGTTTGATAGAATCCTTGAAGTGCCATTGCCGGACAAGGAGGCAAGGAAGCAGATATTCCAGGTTCACACAAGGAAAAAGCCGCTTGATTCTGACGTCAATCTGGACAGGCTGGTGGAAATGACAGACGGCATGACGGGTGCCGATATAGCCGCCATAGTCAACGCGGCTGCAATGACTGCCATCAAAGAGCATGTCACCAATAAGAAGAACAATAGCGGCAAAAAACTCAAAATCTCTATGAAACACTTCGAGTCTGCACTGGATAAGGTCAGGGTGGGAACTTCAAAGGGAAGGGCTTCTGCTGGATGGCATAAATTTGATGAGAGCAGGTCACTAGCATGATAAATCTCCCCTTTACCTCTCATTATTCAGCGACGAGAAATGCACATACAATTACTCCAACAACAGGCGTGGCCTAGAGCTTGCATTTGCCTGATGAATAAATCTATCAGGGATATTTTTCCCAGCTAGCTTTTTGCCCCATCCAGATTCGTTCAATTGAACCTGAACTAGCCCTTAAAGTATCCTCTGGTGGACGGTAGAGCCAGCGTGATAACTGTCAGCGCGCCAATTCCACCAATCAGCGGATAAAAGAATACGAACCCAAAAGAGTAGAACAGGTATATCTCGCCAAGTATCCATGCAACCACCACAGCACCCAGTCCAAGAGATCCTAGCCATGCCCACTTTTTGCCAAACCACAATCCGGCAGCCAATATAGAAGAAAGCGCGCCAAAGACTGCAATTAGCCATACGCCAACTAGGTAAAAGTCAGGCAGATTAAACGGTAGGTGTGGTATTATGAACTGGATGCCCATTGAACTTCCAGACGGGTCGTCCAAAAGCATTTTGCCGCCACCTATCGATGTCAAAGCCAGTAAAACCAATGCAGCCACTGCAACTTTGATTCCCAGCGGCCTTTTTGTCACCAATCTCTGCATGCTTTAGGATCTGCCTTTATCGCTTTGCCGCGACACTTGCTTTATTCCCCATGCAGCCCAAGTTGCACCCATGGCTGCCACAAAGCCTACTAAAATTAGGGCAATGACTGCAATGTTCTGATAAACGCTATAGTTTGACGCATAGAAGAACAGCCATACAATTATTCCCACGATTGAGGCGAAAAATCCGACTATAGATGCGGTAACTCTCCAACCCAGGCCTTCGGGCATTTTGTTGCTTGCTGCTTCCATAGCCAATTGTACCCTTGCCAACCATATAGGCACCAAGTTTGCAGTGCAATGCACAGAAGACGTAAAGACAAGCCATAAAATTCTAAAGTTGCTATCTTCTTGTCTCCCTAATGGCGGAATGCCTTAATTTGGCAATTGCGCATTATGGTCATGGAACATATTTTTGATTGCAAATACTGCGGGCGTACAAACAAAATCCCCGAAGACAAAGCAACCAGGCGATCGAAAACTGTTCAATGCGCTTATTGCAGGTATCCAAACCCAAAGCGGCAATCGGTAACAACGACTTGAACTGACATCTCTTGAGGCACGAGCTTTTTGAATTCTTAAGCTAATGCTTTAATCTGCACGTGATGTGACATAGTAATGGTAGATTACATATGCACAGCGAAGCAAAGCAAGGTCAGATAGTATCACACCGCTTTGAGAGCAATATCCTAAAATCAAATCCTCTGCAAGACCCGCATACGCGGGACCTGATAGTCTACCTGCCTCCAGAATATTCTAGCAGCAATTCCAGGGGATACACTGCAGTGTTTTGCCTTGTCGGATATGGAGGCTTTGGCAAGATGCTGCTAAACGCCGACCCATTCAGCGAAACCATGGAACAGAGGATGAACCGGCTGATTTCAGAAAAAAAGTGCGGGCCCATGGTTCTTGTTCTCATAGACTGCTTTACAAGATTTGGAGGAAACCAATACATCAATTCCTCGGCAACCGGAATGTATGAAGACTATATCGTAAATGAGATTGTTCCATTTGTTGATAAAAATTACAACATATCGAGCCATGCGCTACTGGGGCACTCTTCTGGCGGCTATGGTGCCCTGATGCTTGGGATGCGCCACCCAGACACTTTTCAGGCCGTTGCAGACCACGCAGGCGACTCGGCATTTGAATACTGCTACCTTCCAGATTTCCCAAAAGCGCTTGACGTGTTTAGAAAGGCAGGGGGCGACCCAAAAAAATGGCTAGAAGAATTCTGGCAAAAGCCAAACAAGTACCAGGACAGCAAAGACATGGTTGCCCTGAGCATCTTTGGCATGGCCGCTCACTATTCGCCAAACCCCAAATCCAAATATCTAGGAGTTGATTTTCCCTTTGACCTTCAGACAGGCGAGATAGATCAAAATGTATGGAGTCGCTGGCTCGCCCAAGACCCTGTCCGCATGGTGGAAAAATATCAAGATAATCTCAAAAAACTAAAGCTGCTTTACATCGACTGCGGAACCCGTGATGAGTTCAATATGCTGTGGGGCTGCAGGATGATTCACTCCAAGCTGGACAGAATGGAAATACCCCACCATTATGAAGAGTTTCCAGACGGACACAGAAAGACAAGCTACAGGTATGACATTTCTCTTCCAATGATATACCATCGCCTATCTTGAACTGGAATCTCAAGGGATCTTTTTTGATTCTTCCCGCTTAAAATTAAAAGTTCCATCATGCTTTTCAATAGCATTTTGTATCTTTGTGGTGGCATGAGTCAGTGCCTTTTCTGCTAGCTTGAAGTTCTCTGCCTTGACTACTATTCGGTAGTTTGGAGCGCTGATATACGTTATTGCAACAGTGGTAGAGTTGTTGTTGTTGTTGTCTTCTGCATTTAGCAGTATATTCTTTATGACTTCAATGCCGTCTGGCCTTTTTGACGAGATCCCCAGTATGCCCCTGATTTCCACCAAGGGAATCTGTATCTTTTTGCTCTGTTCTTCTATTGCCTGAGCTATGTCGCCAGCTATGCCAAGACCTTTGATTGCGTCGATTCCCTTTTTTGCAACCGATTCAAACATGTCATAGAGATCGTCATGTTTTTTGAGGATGGTGTCTCCAAGTTCCTGCATCTGATCATCATTTAGGTTGACCCTTGCCCTTATTGCATCCATAAAGCCGAGGGCCTTTTCATCCCTCTTTACTGCGATTAGTTTTAGTTTTTTCTCCTGTCCAGAAACCTGCTTTAGCGACGTATCTACTTCAGACCTAGCCTTGTTGACCCTTATTACTTTCAGGACAGCTTTTTGTCCCGGTCTGATAAAGCGGTACATGTTGCGTACAAATCCAGTCGCTACTTCTCTAACTGGGAGAAAACCGTAAAGTCCGTCATACTCGTCCAAAGTGACGTAAGCCCCATGGCTTTTGATATCATGGATAGTTGCAATAACTAGGTCTCCCTCCTCAGGAAGCCTGTCAGATGATGATTGTGATGTCATATTTTTACAGCATTTACTGTATTTGGAAGACTACTTCAATGTTGACAATTGAAGGGGAATAAAAAATCTGGCTTAGGTCGTATTATTAGCCAAAACCGCAAGGTGCTGTTTATATCAAACGCTGACCAGATAGTGATTGATTGACATGGCAAAGTTGATTCAGGCAATTCCAAGCATGCCCAAGCCTGTAACCGAACCTGAAGTAGAAAGATTCCTCACAGAAAGCAAGCTAAACGTGCAAATTGCCACCCTAGACGATGACGGATACCCTTCTATTCAGCCTGTCTGGTTTGTCTATGACAGGGACTCGGGCAAGATTTATTCTGGCACCAGCAGGCAGACGAGGAAAATTGAAAATATCCGCAAGCATCCGGACAAAATTTACTTTTCTATCGACGACGAGAGCGTCCCATACAAAGGAGTCAAGGGAAGGGCAGAGGCCAGGATAATCGAAGGACCGGATAGAGTCCTGCCAATTGTAGAAAAGCTCAACCTAAAGTATCTTGGAACAAACGACCACCCTCTGGCCCAGATGCTGATAGATAATGCAAAAAAAGGAGTTCAAGTCATAATCGAACTGACGCCAAAATATTTCTCTGCATGGGATTTTGGCAAAGCTCAGTAAAAGATTATCCAAGCTAGAAGCCAACTGCATAATCAATATAAAAATGCGGAATAACCGATTAGGCTATGCACCAGCCGGATTTTTCTTCGGTAGCGGCAAAAAGATACCGCAAGTACCGATTGAAACAGAGCAGGGATTCTTTTAAAAAGAAAGTTATTTCATTCCTGTTCCGGCTGTTCCAGGCAATAGCCAGAGCGCTTCAAAAGGCCGGGCTTCTCAGGCGCAAGGTTGAAACCGTGACGGTCGAATAAAAATAAAAAACTGTAGCGATTCTACAAAAATAGGCATCCCCCTTTCACGAAGGGAAACACGCAGCCTATCTATCGG
>JBDZWB010000027.1:1915-12190 GCA_040255975.1 Nitrosopumilales archaeon | reverse complement strand
ATCCGCTTGAAGAGTAACAGAAGTATCGACTCTGGAGTACCGTAGCGCAGCCACATCTGCGGCGTCAGCACATTGCCAGCGGACTTGCTGATCTTTTTTCCAGATTTGTCCAGAAACATTTCGTACTTTACGTGCAGCGGATGCGCGTAGCCCAGAATTTCATTTGCTACCCAGTCGTTCACCCGCACCGAGTCCATGATGTCCTTGCCGTACGCCTCGAAACGGATGTCAAAAGCCTGCCACCTTGCGCCGAATTCGACCTTCCAGGCAAGTTTGCCTTCGCCCTTTGTGATGTCGGCCTCGCCCTTGTGGCCGCATCCTTTGACGTCTCTCTTGCCTATCCTGCTGCCAGAACAGGCATACGTTACTTTCTTTTCGTCTGGCAGGTATTTCTGGGCGACAGCGGTGTAGAGCCTGCCGCAATTCTGGCATACCGGGAAATATGGAAGCACTTCAATGTACTTGTCTTGGCCCACAAACTCGGCAATCTTTTTGCCGAGCTTGCTGCTGCTCTTCAGTATAGTGTCAATCTGCTTGACAAGCAGCCCCTGCTTGTATGCTTCCCTGCCGCTCTGGAACCTGTATTTTATCCCTACCTTATCAAGGCCATCCAGAAGGAGGCTGCTCATGTGGGCACCGTAAGATGCATGGCAGCTGCCAAATGGATCGGGTATGCTTGACACTGGCCGGGCAATGTGTTCCTGCAGCCAGTCGGGAAGGCCACTTGGGATCTTGCGCAGCCCGTCCATGTCGTCAGAATACGCGATGAGCTCTGACTTGAAGCCAAAGTTCTGGAGGGCAAGGGCGATTCCATAGGCTCTGACTGCGTCTCCCATGCTGCCGATGTGTGGTATGCCTGACGCTCCAAGCCCGCTCTCCACTCTTATCAAGTCCATGCTGCGGCCCAGCTTTTTCTCCCTCTTTATGAGGGTGTCAGCAACCTTGTCTATCCATGTGCCCTTGCCGATGATTTCTTCTACCAATTACAACACCTTTGAAACGTACGGGCCGTCCTGAACATAGCCAAGCTTTCTGTAGTACTGCCTTGTTCCGACTGCACTAATGACTGCAACCTTGGCTACGCCCATTTCATCCTTTGCAATGCGTTCGGCTTCTTGCAACAGTCTTGCTCCATATCCTCTGTGCTGGTAGCTGGTGCCGATCTCTTTGCTTCCGACGCTCACCGCTTGGCCGTAAACGTGGAGCTCACGCACTATGGCGCTGCCTGCAAGCTCGTCCCTGTGCGGCCTTGATACCTTGCGCAGCCTCAAAAACCCTAATATCGTGTCGCTATCGGTGGTTTCGTATGACAAAAAGACTTCTTTGCCCCCAGAAGCAGAGTAGTCTGTTCTCTTTAGCATTACCTCGTCCTCGGCAGGATACTTTCTCTGCAGGCCGGTTTCTCTACACCTGATGCACATGCACCGCTGTTGTTGTCCATACTGCTTTAACTTTTGCAAGACGATCTGCCGGAGGTTGCCGCTCTTGGGACCTGCAACAATGTCCTTTGACTCTATTTCGCGCTGGACGCGCATTATGCGCACCCATTCTGGAACCATCTTTTTCACTTCGACAATTACGTTGACCAAGTCGCCATCGGAGTAGGCATGATACTTGCCGCTCTGGTGCATCTTGAACAGGCCGGTGTGTTCCAACACAAGCGTCGGATAGATCTTTAGCATGTCAGGCTTGAATGCGTCGTCCTCAAACAGGCGCCTGAAATCCTCGATGTCTTTTTCAGGCGAGCTTCCAGGCAAGCCCGGCATCATGTGTGCAACTATCTTGTAGCCAGCGTCGCGAGCTATTCTGAACGCATCAATAACATCATCAAGCGTGTGCCCCCTGTTTACCAGCTTGTAGACTTTGTTGCGCAAGGACTGGACCCCGATCTCGATCCTGGTCACGCCAAGCTCAAGCATGAGATCGATGTGCTGCTCTTTGCAATAGTCTGGCTTTGTCTCTACTGTGAACCCCACGCACCGGTTGTCTGCGGTTTCGTTGATGGTTATGGCCTGCTCTAGGCTTTCCGATCTCTTTCCATTGAGCGCGTCATAGCAGGATTTGGCAAACTCTTTCTGGTAGTCTGCCGGCATGAACGGAAAAGTTCCACCGACGATTACGATCTCTGCTTTGCCAGTGTCATGGCCTCTTGCCTGAAGCTGCTCGATCTTGCCTTGAACCTGTTGGTATGGATCATAGCTGAATTTTTGTGCGGCCCTGGTCGCCGGCTCTGTGCCGGTGTAGCTGAGCGGAGTGTTGAACTCGATGCCGCCGGGGCAATACGTGCACCTTCCATGCGGACATTCGTATGGCTTGGGCATGACTGCAATCACGGCGACGCCTGACGCAGTCTTGGCTGGCTTGACCATCAGCAAGCGCCGATATCTCTTATCATGAAGATATCGGATGATGTGCTCGTTTTTTGGCATCGTGTCCAGGTGGTAGGCCGATGCCGCCTCCCTGACCACTTTGAGGGCCTGACTGACTGACAGAATGTTCCTGCTCTCAATCTGTTCCGCTATGGATCTGCAGGCTTGCTGATAGTTATCGGAGATTGAAAGCAATTCTGGACAATTAGCCAAGAACGAATATTAATTTTTGTTTAGCACTTCTTTTCTGCCGCCTATAAAGGCTGCAACTTCGCCCCTGCCTTTCTCTATCCTTCCGATCGCCTTACAGCGCATCTTGTACTTTGCAAAGATGCTGGTAATTTCGTCAACGCTTCTTTTTGGAGTAATGACGCAAAAGCCTATGCCCATGTTGAACGTGCGGTACATTTCCTTGCTGTCTATTCTGCCATCGACTTGTATCTGCTTGAAAATACCCACTGGTGCCGGCAGCGCATCAAGATTGTACCTCACCTTGGCATTGAGTCGCGGGAGTTTCGTAAACGATCCGCCAGTAACGTTTGCAAAGCCATGGACTGCAATCTTTTTCTTTAAAATCTCCATCACAGGCTTGACGTAAATCTTGGTGGGTATCAAGAGCTCTTCTCCGACCGTCTGCACAAGGTGGTCGGCGTTGTCGTCAACCGCATATTTCGATAACAAGACTTTGCGCGCAAGACTGTAGCCGTTAGAGTGGAGTCCGCTGCTTTCAATGCCAAGGATGACGTCGCCCTGTTTTATTGCGCTGCCAAGTACAGGCTTGCCTTTTACGACACCCATGACCATGCCTGCAAGGTCAAAAGCGTTTTCTTCACCTGCAATGATGTCTGGAAGAATCGCAGTTTCGCCGCCCACTATTGCCATCTGTGACTGCCTTGCGCCTTCCACCAGACCCTTGGCTATCTCTTGTAGAAGCGACTCGTTTGGCTGGCGCAGCGCGATATAGTCGATAAACCCGACAGGCTGTGCGCCTACGCAGATAATGTCGTTGACGTTCATTGCGACGCAATCGATCCCGATGGTGTCAAACTTGTTCATGAGCTGCGCGACAAGCACTTTGGTGCCTACGCCATCGGAGTGCAGCGCTACAAGCTGGGAACCAATTTTCATCAACCCTGCATAATGACCAAATCCTGATACCACCTTTGCTGACAACGGCAGTTTATGAGTGGCGGATATTATGTCGCCTATCGATTTTTGAGCCGTACGTATCCTACCCACGTCGACCCCAGCGTCGCGGTAGGTCATCCTCCTGCGCTCCAACGGTACAAGGCAACCTCAAGTCTTTTAATAAATGTTCGAATTGTTACACCGCGCTCAACAAAGATGCTACACTACTTTAATATAGAAATTGGCGGCAATATCTCTTGTTACCAATAAATGGATGCACGCAACATCGGCCTTCGTAATATCGAGGTTGCCGACACAAAGATATGCTCTATCGATGGCGAGAACGGCAAGCTGATCTACCGTGGGTATGACATCCTAGACCTTGTAAAGCACTCTACATATGAGGAGACCGCATACCTGCTACTTTTCGGTGAGCTCCCGACTGCCGAGCAGCTTGGGGACTTTAAGCGCAGGCTCGCGGAGGCTCGCGGGATACCAGAGCCCCTCGTAAAGAACCTAAAGAACCGGCCAAAACGCGCCCAACCAATGGATGTTCTCCAGTCCTGCATTTCCGAGCTTGCAGACTATGACCTCAACATCGAGGACAACTCGAAGGAGGCGCATGTCAGGCGCGCAGTCACACTTATCGCTAAAATACCTGCCATTGTAGCTGCCTGGAACCGGGTGAGGAGTGGCAAGCACGTGGTCGATCCTCTTGATGAAGGGTCACACGCCGCGAATTTTCTCTACATGCTGAGAGGAGTCGAGCCTTCTGCAGAGGAGGCAAAGGTGATGGACATCTGCCTCATACTCCATGCAGAGCATAGCTTCAACGCCTCCACCTTTGCAGCCCGCGAAATTGCGTCAACCAGGGCCCACATGTATGCCTGCATGAGCGGCGCTGTAGGCGCCCTCTCTGGCGAGCTTCACGGCGGCGCAAATGTGCAGGTGATGAAGATGCTCCTTGAAATCGGAGACCCTGCCAATGTGGAAAAGTGGGTCGCAAACAGGCTGACGTCAGGTGGCAGGATAATGGGCATGGGCCACGCCGTATACAGGACGACGGACCCAAGGGCTGACGTCCTTGCAAGGCTATCTGCGCGGATATCCCGGGAAAAGAACAACAAGTGGTTCGAAATAACAAAGCGCGTAGAAGATGCAACGCAGGACTGGATGAAAAAGAACAAGGGGCAGATAATCTATCCAAACGTTGACCTCTACAGCGCGTCACTCTACTACAGCATGGGTATCCCGATGGATCTAAATACGCCAATATTTGCAGTGTCCAGGATAGCGGGCTGGTCCTCACATGTCATTGAGGAAAAGTTTGCAGAAGCCGCGCCCAAACCCGCGCTCTACCGACCAAAGGCCGTCTATGTCGGCAAATACTGCGGGCCTATGGGATGCGAGTACACGCCAATCTCCAGCAGGCAAGTGCGGCACACTTCTTAAAGAGGCGGCGGGCAGAGAGCTGCAGAATCTATGGCAACCTTGCAGCAGAAAGGGAAAAAGAAATCGCACGGTCCCAGAAAAGTCACTCTTGGGGAAGAGGCACTTGAGCTGCACAGGCGCCTGCGTGGCAAGATAGAAATCAAGAGCAAGGTTTCTGCAAGGTCGCCACATGACATTAGCATCGCCTATACACCCGGCGTCGCCGAAGTCTGCATTGAAATCGCGGCAGACAGGCAAAAGGCATTTGAATACACGAGCAAGTGGAACAACGTCGCCATAGTGACCGATGGGACTAGGACGCTTGGCCTAGGGTCGCTGGGGCCAGAAGCGGCCCTTCCAGTGATGGAGGGCAAGGCTCTGCTTTACAAAGAGTTTGGCAAGGTTGACGCATTTCCGATCTGCTTGCAGACCACCGATGCCGACGAGATTGTGAGAACTGTCAAGAACATCTCCCCCGTATTTGGCGGCATCAATGTTGAAGATATCGAGACGCCAAAAGTCTTGGAAATAGTGGACAGGCTCACGGAGGAACTTGACATTCCAGTCTTCCATGACGACCAGCACGGCACCGCTGTCGTAACGCTGGCGGCGCTCCTAAACGCACTCCGCTTTACAAAGAGGGAGCCCGAGGACACGAGCGTGGTGGTGGCAGGCGCGGGCTCTGCCGGGTACGGGATCGCCAAGATCCTATATGCAATCGGCATACGCGACATGGTGGTGACGGACTCTCATGGCGTTATTTCAAAGGCGAGGGAGCCAAAGACAATGAACAAATACAAAGAAGAGCTTGCATCGATAACCAGACCAAAGGATGGTTCTGCCACCCTTGCAGACGCAGTGAGGGATAGGGACGTTTTCATAGGCGTCTCTGGAGTCAAGAACCTCATGACCGCAGCGATGGTGAGGTCAATGAATACTGATTCAATAATATTTCCGCTCACAAACCCCGACCCCGAGATACACCCGAAGGAAGCGTTCAAGGCTGGGGCAAAGGTGATTGCGACTGGCAGCTACAAGTTTGAGAACAGGGCGAACAATGCTCTTGTATTCCCGTTCACCATGAGGGCAATACTCGACAACCGCATGCGCAAGGTGAGTCAGCAGCTTCTAGTCAACGTCGCCTACGCACTTGCAGACCTCGTACCAAAGGATAAGCTGAGCCCATTTAACATAATACCGGACGTGACCAACCCGAGAATTCAGGAAGCGGTAAACAAGGCAGTGCGCGCGGCTACTGGCTAAGTCTGTTCTTCAACCAGTCCTTTGCCCTTCTCTCAGCCATGTGCTTTCTCAGGATCATCATGGCCATCTCGTAAAAAGTGATGCCGTTCTTTTGCGATTGGGCATCTATCCACTTTAGGCCTTCAGCAAGCTCGGAGTCGTTCTCGGACATGACCACGAGGTCGTCTATGATCCCCATGAATTGTTCGTCGACGCCGTCCTTGGTGCCTAGCATTTGGAGAGGGATTGTGCAGTATGGATTTGACATGGTGATTCAAGCACAGTTGACAGTTTGAATATATTATATTGACAAGCCTATCTTGAGAAAATCGGTTCCAGCATTCAAAGACGTGAACTACCCACTAATGGGCTTCTTGCTTCCTCGACTGAAACTTGCTTATCCGTTGTCGGATAAGTAGAGGTTCTGTCTCTGCACGGGACTGTTCCAGACCCAATTTCAGAATGTTCTTGGCCGCGTTCAAGTCCCTGTCTATGACCAGACCGCAGCTGTGACATTCAAACGTGCGTGCCGACAGGTCAAGCTTTTCTTTTGCTCCCACTCCGCACCCAAAGCATTTCTGCGATGTACCACTTGGATTGACAGTAATAACCTGTCCGCCGCGCCACTCTACCTTGTAGGCAGTATACTGACGCAGCTTTCCCCAAGTGGCATCCATTATTGCTTGTGCTAGGGAATGGTTCTTGACCATGTTAGCGATATTGAGTTTCTCAAATGCTACAATGGTATGGCCCTCATCTGCAAGCATCTTTGATGTCTTGTGTACAAAGTCATCCCTGCATCTTCTTATCTGTCGCCATGCTTTTGATAGTTGCATCTTTGCTTTCTCCCTGTTCTTTGAACCTTTTTGCTTTCTTGCAAGATTTCTCTGTAATTGCTTGATCTTGTTTGCTTGAGTTTCAAAGCTTAATGTATTTTGAATTACTCTGCCGTCACTGAGGGTCAGCCAGTTCAGCAAGCCTACATCTATTCCTACAGGTTTTGTTATACCATCCTTGACGACAGCTTTTTCAACATTATTATCAGTAGTTATGCAGGCGTACCATTGATCAGTATCGCGAATGACAGTACATCTTTTCAGTGTACCGAGAGGAATTCTGTGCATCTTGAACTTGATCGCACCGATATGTGACAATATCAACTTGTTATGCTTGATACGAAAGCCGCCATACTGTGGATATGTGAAAGAGTTGTACTTCCCCTTTCTTTTGAATTCTGGATGACCTGCTATCTTTTTGAAAAACGCCTGATATGTTTTATCCAGTCTTTGTAGAACATCCTGCAGCACTTGACTGTGCACTTGCTTGTAGTACTTGTTATCTTGTTTCCTCAGTGGTAGAAGGTTTTGTTGTTCCCAATATCCAACGTCCCAATCTGCGTTTCTTTCTTCAAGCGAATCGTTATATAGATGCCTGCATGTCTCGATGGTGTCATTCATAGTTTTGATTTGTTGTATTGTAGGAAAAAGTCTGAACTTGTATGACCTTATCATGTTTACTTCTTAAGTTGCTGCATAATGTGTTGCAAGTTTCTAATATACCTGTTGAAGCACCAAGAGAGATCAGCTAGCTAAAGTACAACCTGATATTATACGCAATCATGGCTGCATCCGATAACAAAGATGTTGAAGTAAAAGCTTATCAGTTTACCAAAAAGTCGATTTATGAGGCAGAGGTTGCAAAAGGATTGCCAGATAGAAGGAAGACGGAAGCACAAGCCTTCATTGATTATCTGAGCAAAAGAACGCAATTAGTCTATGAAAGAAGAAGAGATGGAAGGTTTTGGATTGTTGTACGTTGAGCTCGGCAAATTTAGAGAGCAGCTTGACGAGCTCATGGCAGCGTATACACTCGGTATGTATCAATCCACAATTTCAATATGCGGGACACTTGCAGAGCGAATTTGTTATGATTTTATTGATATGTTGGAGTGGAAGGTTCATGATCAGGTACTTGACCAGTCTATCAAAGATCATTTGTACGAAATACCGTTTAGACACTTGCTGCCGTTGATGGTTGGAATAAGAACCATCAAGCAAGAGCACGTTAATTTATTGAATAAAGTTTATGACATACGCAACAGATACGTACATGCAAAGAAATCTGGCGACAGTAAAAGCGATGCTCTCTGGTGTTTAAACTCCATCAGCAAGGTACTTGAGGATTTATTCTCAATGGATCGTTTTTATGATTTCAAGGATGGCAAGTACCTTCGTAAAGAGGAATTTCGTTAGCATAGCACGGCAAGTCATCAAAGACTTAAAATACAGCGTCAAGATTGTTTAGTGTAAAATGGGTATTGATGGCTATCTCATGTTCGGAGGATTTGCAGTTTGAAGGTAAAATTCGGCTTTACGCAGGGACTTAACGTCGCCCGTCTAGGGCTGGACGAGCAGCAGATAATGACTGCAGCCCAGATGGCAGACAGGCTGGACTATGATTCGATATGGGCCATGGACCACTCTAACGTGCCCCAGTGGAAGAACGCTGTCGTCAACGACGCGTGGCTCATGCTGGCTGCCCTCGGAGCCATTACAAGAAACGTCGAGCTTGGAACCTGCGTCACCGACGCAATCCGCAGGCATCCGTCAGCAATAGCATTATCTGCGATAACACTTGACCGCATAACCTTGGGAAGGGGCATACTCGGCATTGGAGCCGGCGAGGCCCAGAACGTCGTTGACTTTGGCATCGAGTTTTCAAAACCTGTGACAAAGTTCAAGGAACAACTCGAAGTAATAGAGAGGCTCTTTGAATCTGATCCGGACAACCGTGTCAATTACAACGGCGAATACTACAAACTGATCAATGCATGTCTCCAGGCAAAGAGCATCAGAAAGCCGAGGCCGCCCGTCTATATCGCGGCTGGAGCTCCAAAGACGCTCGAGCTGTGCGCCACGTATGGCGACGGATGGATTCCAATCGGATATACGCCTGAACTCTTCAAGCATCACGCCAACGTCATCCGCGATCACGCCAAAAAGCAGGGCAGGGACCTTTCAGACTTTCAGTTCGCAAACGATGTAGACATTTACTTTACCGACGACGGCGAAGAAGCTTGGAACAAGATGAAGAATGCAGTCAAGGTGAGCCTCTTCAAGCCAGAGCTTCTCAAGGTGCACAACATCGAGCAGGATTCAGAATTTGACTTTCGCAAGTACTTTACTGAATACGCCATGAACAAGCCGGAGTTGATGGAGCAGATGAAGCGCGCTGCAATGAAGATACCTGACAGCGTTGCGCGCACCGCAATAGGCGTAGGCAAGCCAGATGACGTGATTGCGATGCTGGAACGGTTCATAAAGGCGGGGACGAACCACTTTATCATACGCTTCTGGGGAGAGGGTTACTTCCGGAGCATCGAACAGTTTGGCAACAAGGTAATCCCCTACTTTAGAGACCAGCAGAAAAAGTAAGCGCGTGTATCTGATTCATGCACCAAATTCTGGTGCATCATACACGCCATTTTTTGAGCATGAAATGGTGCATAACTAATGAGTGCGCTCAGGAGATAAAGTCGGTCAGTGTCGCTGTGGTTTTTTTGCGCCTGTGCCGATCCGAGCGGGCCATCGCCTTCTTTTGTGCTTCGGTCAGCTCGTCCTTCATCTCTAACAGCTGGAGGAGGTTGTCAGGCGCGGCCGCGCGGTAGTGGTTGTTGAAATACGCGTACACCACCGGAACCTTTTCCTCCAGGTCTGCAAGCTTGGCAAGCCACGGTCTAAGCTCGTCTTCCGAGTATGTATAGTCGTACCAGACCTGCCTGCCCCTTCCGTGCCACCGCACGTAGCAGTGCGTGGGGGCGGTTACGACCGGCCTTGACAGGAACCCAATCGGCGAGTCGGTCACCGTGTTTGCGACTCTGTATTTTTTCAGGAGGTCCCAGGTCTCCTCCCTGTCCCACGACTCGTGGCGGAACTCGGCTGCAAAGTGGATGTTGTCTTCTGATGGCAGCAGCCCGAAAAACGATTCAAGGTCGTCCCTCTGCCTGAAGGTAAAGTCGGGCGGAAGCTGGAGGAGCAGGCAGACGAGCTTGCCGGCCCTTGCGATCGGCTGTACCAGATCTATGAAATCAAGGAATTCCTTTTCC
>JBDZWB010000027.1:0-1905 GCA_040255975.1 Nitrosopumilales archaeon | reverse complement strand
GTCGTGCGTTACGGTCTTTGGGACCTTTAGGGAGAACTTGAAGTTGGGGCCTGTAGACTTTACCCAGCCGGCCACCATCGACTTTGAAGGCGCCCTGTAGAACGACGAGTCGACCTCCACCGAATCAAAGATTCGCGAATAGAACGGGAGCTTGGCCACCCTGTTGTTTGGGTAGAACGCGCCGACCCACTCTTGGTAGCTCCATCCGCACGTGCCTGAGAGGATTGTCACTATGGATGCCTATGAGGCAACTGGGATAATAACCAGATCGCTGCCCAGGTGAATGGTCTATCCGGAAATGCCAGTCGTTGTTGCCGCAGGCCTCGCGACGGCAGGTGGATAAAAGCGTGCGATCTTTTCATCATTGTTGTGTGCCTGTCCCAAGGCACTATCGTCACGAAAAACTATGGGCTCCGGGGTCTTCTGAGAGCAGCCAAAGGTTATGTGTCATGACGTTTGGACAAATGCTCAAATGTTCCTGCGGTAATATAGGCAAGCTGTAGTGGGCTGGCGCTCTAGCATCCTCATAGTTATTCTTGTATTTGGCATCTTGTTTTCCATGATGTTTGTTTCTGGGTTGATTGCATCAGCCAGGCAGGATATGCAAATGAAGGAGCTTCAGGCAGCGACAAGGGTCAATGCAGGAATTTCAAGAATGATAGAACCTGAAAACATTTGCTTCACCATAGACCAAAAGTTCCTAGACAAATATCCCGCTTTTGGCGATAGCATAGATGAAGCTGATTATTGGGCAGAAATTGACATCAAAACCAACAGTAGTTACGGCAATTACTACTCCGGTGTGGGTCTATACCTAGACAAGAATGAAGCGCTGTCTCTGGTCGGCACTTATCATGCAGACTTCTTTAACCAGACAATCCATAGCCTGAATACTCCTGACGGCCGATTTACTCATCAATACAAAAGATTCAGCTGCGGATTTGTCTACGAGCAGAAATTCTACCAACTTGACCTTTCGTTTGAGACACTAAAGCAGGTGAACAGAGACACGGGCTATGTCCCCGTATATGTCACAAAAGAACTGATTGGGAAGCAAGAAGGTTCTGTGCAAAGTAAAGTCACCTTTGCTCCATGGAACAATACGCTTGTATTCTTTAACAAGTTGACTTCAACCATAACTATTGAATTAAGTGACATGAATAGGACTGGAGAGGAGCGGCACTTGGAAACATTCACGGTTCTTCCAAATACAATGATTGACCTGCCGCTCGCTGCAGACTGGAGCAGACTAGACGATACTACTTACCAGTACAAAGTCAAAGAATATCCTTGGATTCAGGGCCACATTGCTGTTTCAACAACGTACACGAACGGATGCTTGACAACGGAAATAGCAAAGTCGCTTTACGTCCAGAGTAACTTTGAACTAAAATTTCCGTCCTACATTCCAGAAGGATTCCGCCCGGTGTGTAATGCTGAAAACACAGACACGTATCTGATCCAGATATACGCGAATCAGAGTGCAACAGACTACCACACAAACAAAGGCATAATGCATTCAAAGGACAATCCATATCCTTTCTACCTCTTTTCATCAACACCAGAAAAGGAGGCAAAGGGCATCTTTCATGTTCATGCAATGAAGCTTTATGGGGATGGCAAAGCGCAAGATGCGCAAAAGCAACTCCTGGAAAGCTACCAGTTCCTAGTCAATCAGACCGCCCAATATCCCTTTTCAACTCCCATTAGCAATCCACAATTCATTGAATCGGACGAAAATGACGGTAGATCGTATCTGAAATACAATCAGGGTAAATTCTTGGCAACTGTGGAAGTGGCGATTGAAAATGAAAAATACATAGTGATCGGCTCTCTTCCATTGGAAGAGATGATGAATATCGCCAAGAGTCTATCATAGGCTGGGAACTAGCCAAAGGCTCAAAA
>JBDZWB010000213.1:0-3154 GCA_040255975.1 Nitrosopumilales archaeon | reverse complement strand
GGGATCGCCGTTTACCGGCGAGTATTTCGCATCAGTCCTTTCGCGAAGGTATGCGAAAGTGGTTTCGTCCGGCTCGATTATGCCGTTCTTGGCACCCGCTTCGGTGGTCATGTTTGTGAGGGTCAGGCGCTCTTCCATCGTCAGTTTCTTGACTACATTGCCGGCAAACTGCATTGTCTTGTAGTTGGCTCCGTCGGTGCCAATGTCGCCGATTATTCTGAGGATAATGTCCTTTGCCATAATGTGCGCCGGCTTGTTGCCTTCGATCTTGAACAGCATTGTCTCTGGCACCTTGAACCAGATCTGGCCATTCATCAGGACGTATGCGACATCGGTATGTCCAAGGCCAGCTGCAAATGCGCCCATGGCGCCCGTGGTGTTTGTGTGGGAGTCTCCGCCTACATAGACCTCGCCAGGTAGCACCATCGCCTCTTCATGCGATAGCGTATGGCAGATCCCGTATTGGCCAAGGCCGTACTTGAAGTGCTTGTTGATCCCGAATTTTTTTGTAAAGTTCGATAGCGTGATGATGTTTTCCGCAGATACCCTGTCTGCTGCAGGCACAAAGTGATCCTCCGTAACCCACACCTTGTCTGGATTCCAGATGCGTTCCAGCTTTTTGCCCTTTTTCTCCCATTCGCTGAACACCTTGATCACTCCGGGACCCGAAACGTCATGCATCATGACCTTGTCGACCTTTGCGAACACGACGTCGCCGGGCGAGAGGCTCTGCTTGCCGGCCGCACGAGCGAGTATCTTCTCAGTGATTGTCATTGCTGCCAAAACAATTCACGTAGTACGAGAGATTGCCAGAACGACGGATTAAAACCTTTGCAGAAAGCACAAAAGAGAGTGCGATTTACGTCATTCTGCTTGGTCGAGATCCTGCCGGTGCATGTTGCAGTAAAGAAGAACAAGTTCGACCTTTTCAGGAGCCTGAAAGGCTTTGGCTACAAAGACGACGACATTCTTGTGATTTCAAGCAAGTTTGTGTCGATGAGCGAGGGATCGGTAGTCAACCTTGCTGGGATAAGAGTCAGCAAAAAGGCGCGCGTTCTGGCTGCAAAATGCCACATGGATCAAAAGATGGCCGAGCTGGTTCTGAGGGAGTCCGACTATATTGTCAAGGGCGTGCCGGGCTTTTTGCTTGCTATTAGGGACGGCATGATCGCGCCAAACGCGGGCATCGACAGGTCGAATGTGCCAAAGGGGTATGCCATTCTCTACCCACGTGATCCCTTTGACACTGCGGAAAAGCTCAGAAAAAAGTTTCGAGAAGAGCTGAACGTCAGGATGGGGATCGTCATCGCAGACAGCAGGCTGATGCCAACTCGCATCGGCACTACGGGTGTTGCCATAGCCTGCGCGGGGTTTGAGCCTGTCGAGGATCTGCGCGGCAAGAAAGATCTCTTTGGAAACGTCCTGAAATACACGCTCAAGGCAGTGGCTGACGGCCTAGCAACAATGGGTGTGGCAGTAATGGGTGAGAGCGACGAGTCCACCCCGGCTGCAGTTGTGAGGGGAGCAAAGGTCTCTTGGTCTGAGAGAAAGTTTTCGTGGAGAGACATGGTAGTCGAGCCTGCCCAGGACATTTACTTGAGAGGCGTGCGTCGCGCCTCAGATTAGTGTTACCTATCACGCTTGCATAGAGTTTTAATATTCCCTGATATTGAACAAGTGTTACACAATAAATGTCCGAATTCCTTACGAGCTACCCGCGGACAATCAACTTCGTCAAGGGTCTGCAGGACTTTATCCACAAAGAAGAGATTGAGCTTGACCACCTGTGCCTGATGGTCAAGACAAAGAAGGATGAGATCATCTCTGCGCTGATGTCTGAAGGATTCCAGCGCGTCAGCATGGAGAACCGCAAGCCCACCCAGATCGGGCATGGCTTTGCGAAAAAGCTGGCCAAGCCATGGGAGATGCACGTGCGTCTGCTTGAAATGCAGCAGGGCTTGATAGCGATCCACGCAGAAGTAGAGATCTCGCGCAGGTACATACAGCACATCCGCTCTGTCAGGGCTCCAGTCATTTATGAGATCGAGTCGATACTGAAAAAGCACAAGATCGAATACCAGATCTGGCACGCCAAGCTAAAACAATACATTGCAAGCGTGATCGACAACCACCAGATAACGCTCAACGCGCCGAGGCTACCGCCCATGCCGTGGAAGCACATGGCAGGCGCAGTCGTGACCCTTTCTCTGGTCTATCTGGCAAAGTTCATCGGCATCTTCTAGCAAGACTATTATTTCTTCTCCCACAATTCCACACAGTGCCAGAGACCGCCGCCTTTCAGCACTACGGCATATCACCCTGGGAGATAGAGGTGATCTATGACACGCTAAAACGCTCCTTCGAAGTGGAAGAGAAGCAGCTCCAGCCCGACGACCCTCAGTACGTCAGCATGATCGAGATCGGATTCCCTCTGCCGTACGGCGAATCGTTCTTTCAAGAGTTTAAGATGGAAAGCTGGTTCAAGATCAAGGGCGTGATAAAGGACGTCAAACGGAGGCGCGGCAGGAAGGGGTTGAAGGCGTTTGTCAGGTTTGCCGGCTTTGGCAAGGAGCACGTCAACGTCGTATTCCCGCTGCTGTCAAAGGGCGACAGGCAGTTTGAGATGGGCATCGAAAAAATAGAGTACATGGTGGACATTGTCCCGGTGCAGCTAAAGGTTGTCCCGGCAAAAGCAGAAGAGATATGGTACTCGTACGATGAAGCTACTTTCCGGTGGAGCCCTGCCGTGGCAAAGAGCGACATCAACCACGTTTTCAAGAACGGCGAATGGAAATCAAAGTGATCATTTCAGCTGGTTGATTACCGGTGATTCGTGTATTGCCTTGCTCAGCTCCTTGTACTTTTTGTCAATGAATTCCAGCGACTCGGTCAGCTTTTTCGACTTGCCGTACTTGAACCTTACCAGCTCTCGGTGGCGCCAGTAGTGCTTGCCCTCCGATATCGACAGCGTGGTGAAATAGTCTGGACCCTTCAGGCCGTCCGGCAGCTTGACGCTGTATGGCAGCAGGTACTCGATGCTGAACCATTCGTCGCCGTCCGGGTAGTCGTTGCCAGTAAAGACGTCAAAGTAGAGGTGCAGGACGTCTTCGACTGTCAGGCCGTCTTCGGAGATGTTTGGGTGTGTGACGTTTGA
>JBDZWB010000212.1:0-3173 GCA_040255975.1 Nitrosopumilales archaeon | reverse complement strand
CTCAATATCACTTTATGAAAAAATGAGCAGAATCATAGAACGCGCCGGCTTTATTATTGCAGATGTGAAATTTGAGTTTGGCAAGGACGGGGATGGTAACATTATGCTTGGCGATTCTCTTGGACCTGACGAATACCGACTCTGGCTCAAATCCGATTACCAACCCGGCAAGATGCAGGATAGCTATGACAAGCAGCTATTGCGTGACTGGCTAATCAAAACTGGCTTCAAGGAGGAGGTTGACAGACTTGCCAAGCAGGGCAAGAAGCCCAAATCGCCAGAAATCTCCCCTGAAATAGTAAATGAGCTCAGCAGACGATACATCTTGGCTTACGAACGCATCAGCGGGCGCAAATTATAACTCAATTTCAGAGCAGTTTTTGCCTCTTTTTGACCATCGTACATGCTTGATATGGCAGTTAGGATTTAGTTTAGGTATCTGATCGACAAAGTTTGCAATTGTTATTATATTAATATCATAAAGGTGCGAATGGTAGGATAAATAGAATTATGTTCTGATGATATGTGGTATGTGTATATTATATTGGTAACGCTATCATGAAACTAAGAATGTTTAACAACCAAAGCAAAACTATCTGATAACCGTCTTTTACTATTTGATACTTAATTTCGATGCTATAATGGCTGAAACCTTGTTCCAGAAAGAAGTCAAGATAAAAAGAGTGACAACGATTGGATATTCTGCGGCACAAGCACTGAATGACCCTGTCAGGATAAAGATCCTTGAAATTCTGAGCCACAAACAAATGTCTGCCGACGAAGTTGCCAAGGCGCTTGGAAGCTCTGGCTACAAGAAGGCGACCACTACCGTCCGGCACCATCTAGATACTCTGAAGTCCTCTGGCTTAGTTGAAGCAACCAAGATGGTCGAAGTGAGAGGAGCAGTAATGAAGTATTATGCACCGACCTTGCGTGCGTTCAGCTACGACACTCCTGATCTGGACAAGCATGCAAAGCTGGTTGGAGACACTGGCACAAGATTGCTCAAAGTGCTAAAGGGTATAATCGACGACAAGAAATTCGCATCAGCATTCAACGGAAAGGACACTTGCAGCCAGTGCAAAGGCGATCACTATAGGGAATATGTTGCGCTGGAAATATTGAATGCGGCGCTTGCAAGGGCTATGGAAAGAAAAGAATATGCAGAATTGATGGCAGTAAAAGAGCAACCTAAAAAGTAGCTGTCATTCTACGGTAATCCTGAATATCCCTTTTGCTTCCTTGTCTTGCAGCATCTGGACTATGTGCCGTGGCACATCCGAAGACGCCTTGTCACACCTAACTGACAATGTGCGGGGGCATACAAAATTGGTCTTGCGTACTACAATGTCATGTGGGTTTTTTAACGAGATCCGTTCATCGCCTGTGCCGTTTATTACAAAGGATTCTGAGCCCACCAATATCTCTATTTTTACTACCGAGCCGCTTGTACAAAGTCTTCTCCTCAGAGTTTCGTCAAGATCTGCACATCCCTTGCTCGCCCTCACCCCTATTATGCAGTCGCCCCTGAGTGTCAGGTGCTCGTCTTTGGTTATCTCTGCCGTCTTACCATGTAGCGATTGGACATTTGGATGGCCAAAAAAGGTCACTTCGTCCTGAACCATTCGAAATCCTGTGAGTTTGACGATATTAAATACCAAGCTTGCATTTGCTTTGAGCAGGGTCTCATAGTTAGGCTTAAATGGAACATTACAAAAAATGTAAATTGAATTGTTACCAGCAGCAGCGGGCTATGACCGAGCCATTACTGTATTTTCACCAGACGGCAGGCTTTACCAAGTAGAGTACGCTATCGAAACAGTCAGACGCGGAACTCTTGCAATAGGCATTAAGAGCAAAGATGGGGTGATCCTTGCTGTAGAAGAGAAGGCAAGAAAGCTTCAGATATCAAATGTAACACAAAAGATCTTTCAGGTTGACGATCATATTGGTGTTGCAGCAGCGGGCTATATACCAGACGCTCGTACCCAGGTTGACCACGCCCGCTTTTTCGCACAAAGTAACAGACTGATCTACGACGAACCAGTGGATGTAGAGGGCGTTGCCAAAAACTTGGCAGACATGGCCCAGCAGTTCACCCAGTATGCAGGCGTAAGACCGTTTGGCGTCGCTTTGATTCTCGCAGGCGTCGATAAGAACGGTTCTGAACTTTTCCTGACCGATCCCAGCGGCACATACATTGGCTATGATGCAGTGGCAATCGGCGCAGGCAGCGATCAGGTAACAGAATTCCTTGAAAAGAGCTACAAAGCAGAACTAGGCCTTGATGAAGCGGCAGCTCTTGCAATTGAATCAATCTATCTCGTAAGTGAAGAAAAGACAGGCACAAGGCACCTGAAGATGGCTATTATAGACAACAAGACAAAGACTATGCGCAAGATTGAAGACGAAGAAATAGAAAGATATGCATCGATGGCTAGGGAAAGGACGTCAAAGCGTGGCGCCTGACCCTTTTATCCTCTTTTCCAATAAATTAATTTAAGGATAAAGTCCCATTCTGGTTGTATTTATGGTTGCAAAAATAGGCTCAAAAGCCCCAAACCTTGAAGTTTCGACTTGGGTTCAGGGTAAGCCCACTAATATCGACAAAGAAAAGGGAAACGTCGTCTTGGTTGAGGTTTTCCAAGTAAACTGTCCGGGGTGCTTTCTCTATGGGATTCCAGAAGCAATAGACATTTACAAAAAATACAAAGACAAAGGGCTAACAGTCCTTGGCGTTGCGACCGCCTTTGAGGATTTTGACAAGAACAACCTCGCCAACCTAGAAAAGCTAGTCACCTCAGGTGAGGTCATTGGCGAGACCTACAAAGCACTTGCGCAATACGGCCAACTAAGAGACAGCAACAAGCTGCCGTACAAGATACCATTTTCTGTTGGCATGGACTTGTTGAAGAAGGAATCAGATTCCCTCACAGACAGCAAGGTCATGGACTTTATCGAGGTCAATATACCTGATTTTAGATCATATACAGAAAAAGACAGGCAGGTGCTGATAGAACGCGTAAAGCAATACCTGAGGTCAAAGGAATATTCTGCCAAAACTTTCGAAGAATATGCCCTTCGCGGGACCCCGTCAAGTATCCTTGTAGATAGGAAGGGAGTATTACGCTCTACGTTCTTTGGATCAAATGGCATTCTAGAAGGCGCGATTT
>JBDZWB010000026.1:0-12621 GCA_040255975.1 Nitrosopumilales archaeon | reverse complement strand
GAGAAGCAGATACGGACAAAATATCCGGGCTCAATCGTGACTATCCATGCCGAGCCTACCTAGGCAGCTGCAAGAATCATGTTCAGCCTTTCTATGAGGTCGGGAATCCTTATCGGCTTTTTTATGAAATCCTTGACTTTTATGGACGGCATCACTTTAGAAAATTCGTCTTCATTTATTTCAAAGGCAGTGATGAACGCGATTGGTATCGAAATGTTCTTTTCCCGTATCCTGCGATAAAGTTCAAAGCCATTCATCTTGGGCATTCTGATGTCAGTCAAGATGAGGTCGTAGCGGTCAGAAGGGCCGCTTGTAATTGCCTGCAACGCTGCCTCTCCGCTGCTAAATGTCTCTACTGCAAACCTGCCTTTTGACTCTAGGCCAGACTTTAGAATTAAAAGGATGTCTTTTTCATCATCCACGATCATGATTCGCGGCGGTGAATTTTGATGTCGTCCGCCGCTTGTCATCTCAACGGTAAAATGTGCCGGGCAGCTATTTAACAGGATCGTAATAATATGATGTTTCTTCTAGTACTAACCTTAAGAAAAAAGAAATATGAGATAGTTAGTACTATCTCAATCGGCCCAGTCAGCCTGATCGTCTATATTAGACGCAGCGCTCATCCAGTCAGGCGCGCCGTAGACGTAGTTGACTTCATCGGTTATGTCCTTGAACTCGCCTTCACTTGGCGTCCCACTATGCGACAGAACTCCAAGATGGCTTTCGCTTATGCCGTTAGAGTCTATGCCTGACGGCAAGCCTGCGTTCTCGTTGACGATGATGATGTCACCAAAGTCCTCATAGGATTCAGGAACGGGTGCGCCCGGATTCAAGATCGCCAAACCCGCTCCATCAGTAACGTCGTCGTAATAACTTTCGCTTGACGGGCTGACTTCGTCAAAGAATATTCCGTCAACGTCATACCAGTCATGGTATGCATCGACTTCATCCTTTACAGATCCGGCGCTCTTGCCTGCATAGCCAGTTGCAACATAGCCGACCACCTTTATGTCTGCATCCTGCAGGTCATCAGTAACATCTGACCAGTGGGAATCTCTGCCTCCACCAGGACCGTTTGAGGGGTTAATTATTGCAATAATCTCTGTATTCCTATTTTCCTCTTTTGCGTCGATCAGCCTACTCCACCCCGCGTCCCACCCGTACATCGGCACTATCAGACCATTGCCGTCGTCTGCGAATGCATTGCCTGCCGGTGCCAGCACTGCCGCTAAAAGCGCAGCTGCAGCTATTGTTGCTGCCATTGTTGTTCTCTTTTTCGGTTGCATCAAAAACCGAGCAACTACTGAGCCGATTTATCATTATTGGAATGGTTTTCAGACCTCATCTTAGGAAAAATCATGCACTACCTTAAAATGAAATGAATGAATCCAATCTCTACATTTTAACGCAATGTCTAGGTTTGCCTCATGAACCGATTGGCAAAGTTTATCCGCCCATGGACAATAATCTGTTTCATATTTGCCTCCGGTAATCGCTGTTACAGACAAGATGATAAGGCAGCTGATGCCACCGCGCTCGCCCAAATCGCGGAAAGGTGACAGCGGGATAGTGCTTGTAGCCGGAGGCAGCAGGTTCTACCATGGCGCACCAGTGCTTGCATCAATGGCCGCCCTCCGATCCGGATCTGATCTGGTCTACACCGCGGTCCCCCGGTCCATAATCACGGCAGTCCGGTCATTCTCTCCTGCGATAATAGCGCTTCCGCTACCTGACGACAAGCTGACAGTCGGTTCCGCAAACAGGCTGGCTGCGATGATGCCAAAGCGCGCAGACGCCGCTGCGATAGGCATGGGGATGACGCTAGAGCCGGAAGCGATATCTGCACTCATCGGCAAGCTAAAGCAGGCCGGCACAAGGATACTGCTAGACGCCTCTGCCCTCATACCGCAGGTGCTGGGCGACATCTCTGGCACCGGCAGCATCATCACACCGCACGCAGGCGAATACAAGCGGCTTTTTGGCAGCGACCCCGGAGCTACAAAAGAAGAGATGGCGTCAACCGTGCGCAATGCTGCAAAAGAGCACGGCATAACGATTGCGCTAAAAGGTTGGCTGAACGTGATTTCAGATGGTGAGCAGACCGCCGCAATAAAGAGGTCCACTCCTGCAATGACTGTTGGAGGGTCAGGCGACGTGCTGTCAGGGCTAGCTGCAGGGCTGCTGGCCAAGATGAAAAAGCCATTTGACGCTGCAATAACGGCGGTGTATCTCAACGGCATAGCCGGCAGCATGGCATTCAAGCGTACAGGCCTTCACATGATAGCTACTGATCTGGTTGATAGCCTGCCAGCCGCAATGAAGCCGTTTGACAAGATCAAATAGGCCAAAGCACACCGCTTCCAGTGGAAATGGCAGTTAACATGAGCACGTCCCGCTTGGAAGCAATAATTCTTTCATAGTGGTTCGAT
Source organism: Nitrosopumilales archaeon (assembly GCA_040255975.1). Classification (GTDB taxonomy): domain Archaea; phylum Thermoproteota; class Nitrososphaeria; order Nitrososphaerales; family Nitrososphaeraceae; genus Nitrososphaera. The sequence goes on along the minus strand of JBDZWB010000026.1, from coordinate 10,189 downwards.
GCTTGGCACTTTTTCTAGGAAGCTTGTGCCACGGATGTCAATGCTACTCAAGCCTGGAAACGGCTGCATTCACGTCTAGTAATTCATCCCACCCAACGTTTTTCTACCTACTTTTGTCAAGTGCACGTGGTTGAAATCAGTAATAGTCACCGGTGCTTCGAGCGGAATAGGCAGGGCGGCATGCACGATGCTTGCTAAATCTGGCTACTTGGTGTTTGGCCTTGCGCGAAGCTTCGACAGGCTGCAGGCTCTGGCAGAAGAGCTTCAAGGAGAAAACTATGTCCCAGTCAAGTTTGATGTGACTCGGCCAGAGACGTTTGGCCCTGCAATCAACAACATTGCAGCAAAGGGCGAGATATTCGCCTTGGTCAACAGCGCCGGTTATGTTGAGCCCGGTGCCATCGAAGACATTGGAATGGATGATCTACGAGCCCAGTTTGAAACAAACTTTTTCGGACTCGTGGGGCTCACAAAGCAGGTGCTGCCCTTCATGATGGAAAAGGGGCGGGGCAGAATAGTCAACGTAAGCTCGATGGCCGGCATGGTCTCGCTCCCGCTGATAGGCGCATACTGCGCCACCAAACACGCGCTAGAGGCGGTTTCTGATGCCCTGCGGATGGAGCTCTGGAACACCGGCATAAAGGTGGTCAGCATCAACCCCGGCGTGATTGAAACAAACATCCATGCAGTTACAAGGTCAAAGACAGAGGCGTTGAGGAATTCCCGGTTTGCAGGGGCATACCGGAAGTACCTTGAAGAGGTGCCAAGGGGCCTGCCACCGGGCGCAGTCGCTGAAGCGATATTTGATGCAGTCAATTCGCCCAACCCAAAGACTCGCTATGTCATAGGCTCTGTCAGGGAAAAGGCCGGTGTGCGGCTGAGAAAGTACGTGCCGGACGGCCTGTTCTACTCGCAGGTGGCAAAAAGGCTGACGTAACCAATTTTAATGGCTCGCATGACAGTCTTGCTATGAGCGAGCCGGCTCCAGAGCAGCTGATCACGTTTGAAGAGTTTTCAAAGGTGCACCTGAGGATAGGCAAGGTGACACACGCGGAGGCGATGCCCGGCATGAAGAAGGTGTTCAAGGCTACAGTAGACCTTGGCAGCGAGCAGAGGGAGCTTGCCGTTGGAGGGGCACTGCACTACAAGCCGGAAGAGTTTGTTGGCAGGACTGTGGTCGTTTGCACAAACCTGGAACCGAAAAAGATCGGCACCATCATATCAAGGGGCATGCTGTTGGCGGCAGACGGCCCGGAAGGCAAGCCAGTGTTCCTGACTATAACGGAAGATGCGCCAGTAGGCGCGCCAATACACTGAACGCATGCGCGCGTTTCTGATCCGGAAATGCAGCGATTGATTGTTTTTGCTGCCGTCGCGCTGTCTCTGATAGTTTTATGTATTTTTCTGTACCTGAGATGACATGGCAACACTCACCGTCCGCAGGAAGGGATACAAGAGAAAGGCGTTTACCGCTAGACGTGGGGGCAAAAAAGTACGAGTAGGCAGTTCCAAGGTCAAACCGTCTACATTCAAGATTAAAGATCGGGGCAAACCCGGACGCGGACCGAAAGTGGTACCTCCTCTTGAAAAAGGCGCTTTTGGAGGACCAGGATTTTTTAACCGCTCGAAAACCGAGCAAAAACAAATAGTGTTTAGGCGTGCAAAAAGGCTGGGCGAAAGAAAAGTGGTCGGCGAGCTACGTGCGCTGCAGGTATTCTTCAAGACAACTGACCCGAGCAAATCAAAGCGCGTGCTAGAGCTCAGCAAGCAGGTTGCAGGCAGCTTCAAAGGAAAGGAAAAGATAGACTTTCCCAAAGGCTTTAGAAAAAAGCAGTAGCCGCAGCGATCATCAGAATGGGCGTGCTGGGTATTAGCCGATGCCCGGCCCAAATTTTGACGGCTCTTTCTTGCTCTGGATTTCTTCTAGAATGGATTCGTAATGCCTGTCAAGGGGCTTGGTGTCTATCGAAATGCTTTCCAGCTTTGAAAATGCAGAAATGATCGTCTTTGCAGCAAGGGGCTGCGGCACGTTCGTCTCTGCTATCTCGCCAAACAGCCCTATGGCGTCGATTCCCCTCTCTGCCGTGAGCCCAAGTATGAGACCGTTGAACCACGTGATGGTTGTTATTTCGTTTCCGACAAGCTCGATGCCTGCTTTTGAAAGCGCCTTCTTGAGCTCTGGTCTGTTGACGACCCCGCATGCCCTGGGTGCTCCTGTCACTTGTTCGCGCAAGTATCCGCCAGCGCCATAGAGCCTTGTCACTTTGCCTACTGACTGGGCATAGTCGAGTAACGCGTTGCACAGCCTGTGGAGCTCGCCGGGGTCCTGAGGCTGCGATTCTCCCGTGAATATCATCAATTTGTGGCGTTTGTCATAGCTTATTTTGTAGGTGTCACTTGCGCTCTTTACCACTCCGTCAGCATAACTGACCCACGGCTTGTCGCTTGAAACGACCTCTGCTACCTGCTCTGTCTTTAGGTGCTGCGACAGAAACGACGAGACCAGTCCCCCGACTCTGCCCATGTCGGGAAGAGACGCGAACAGGATGAATTCGGAAGCCTTGATGTCCTTTAGCTTGTTTACCTTGATCATTTTTGCATCCCGTTTATTCTTGCCAAAAAGCCGCAGATGGATGTATAGTCCTGATCTGAAAAGCCGCTGTTGTTTGCAGCTCGGAATATCTGCTCCGCCAGCGCAGTCTGCGGCAGCGTTATTCCAGATACCTTGGCTGTGTCTGTTGCAAGTTCCAAGTCCTTCAGCATGTTCTTTAGGTGGAACGACGGTGTAAAGTCGTTCTTGACCATCTTGGGCCCTTTCTTTTCAGACAGGCCTGTCTTGAAGTACGTGGAGTTCAGTATCTCTACAAATATCGACGGGTCTATGCCGGCTCCCTTGGCAAGCGTTATGCCTTCGGACACGGCGCTTGCCACTAGCGCAATGTTTAGGTTCAAAGCCAGCTTGATGGCATTCGCAGATCCGTCCCTTTCGCCGATATAGAACGTCCTGCCAAGCCTTTCTATCACCTGCCTTGCCTTTTCAAAAGCCTGCCTGCTGCCTGCTACCATTGGCACCAGATCGCCTGTCTCTGCAGCGGCGGGCCCTCCCATCACGGGCATTCCAAGCATCTCGATCCCGGCCCTGCGCATTTCGCCTGCACAATGAGCTGACTGCATGGGAGATATCGTGCTCGCATCAGCGACTATTACTCCGCGGTTGGATGTTTCGACGATGCCGCTCTTGCCAAGCAACACTTGCTTGACTGCTGCAAAGTCAGTGACAACCGTTATGACAAGATCGCAACTGTCGGCAAGCTCTTTTGGACTGGACGCCACAGATGCGCTCTTTGAAAAGTTTTGTGCCTTTGCTGCAGATCTGTTGTAAACAGAAACCTTGTGGTTGGTGGCAATCAGCCTTTTAGCAATCCCAGAGCCCATCAGCCCCAATCCCGCGACGCCAACTCTCATAGGTGCCCTCAGCAACAGCGAGCATAAAAAACTATATGCTGTTGGGCTATACCCCCTCTCCTACTGGTGCTGCCTGCTTTATTATCCATATATGCAGCTGACATGCGTCAACATGTCGGGCCTGTGGTACAGCGGAGCGGCTACTCTGGATGAAAAAAAGAGCAAGTCAATAATCCATCCCTTCTCTGTCAAGGGATACAGCGGCCTTGCGATAAACCCGTACCAGGGATGCAGCCACCGCTGCGCCTATTGCTACGCCACATATGAGTGGTCGCCCGAATTTTACGATCGTATCTACGCCAAGAGCAACGCTCACGAGGTGCTTGACAGGCAGCTGGCGGCGTGGAAGTCTGACACTATCAATCCTGTGATGGTGGCATCTGCCACTGATGCATATCAGCCGGCAGAGCTCCGGTACGGACTTACACGCAAGTGCGTACAGGTACTGCAGAAATACAACGTGCCCTACTATGTCTTTACAAAATCCGCGATAATCGAGCGAGACCTAGAGCTCCACCGCAAGTACAGAGACAACTGCTTTATCATCTGGTCGATAACGACGTGCAACGAAGAGAAGAGGAGGGTGGTCGAACCGGGCACACCACCTGCAAGCAGGATATTTGAAACAATCAAGAGGTTCACCGACGCCGGCATCTGCTGCGGAGTTAACGTGGATCCGATAATGCCGCTTGTCACGGACAGTGAAGAAGATCTGGAGGCGATCGTAAAGGCGTGCAGCAAGGCAGGCCTGCGCCACGTTTTTGGAGCAATGCTCAGGATTAGGACTGACATCTGGGAGCGCATGAAGATCGTTCTGCGCCTACTTGAGATTCAAGACGGAGTTCAAAGATATATGCAGATTTATCGCTTTCAGGAACCTCTTAATGCAAGCTATGTTTCAGCTGGCAGGTGGTATGCAGACAGGGTCATCAGTCAGCTGGAAAGCCTGGTAAAGAGCTACGGCATGTCCTGCGAGTTCCCTGACTACATGTGCTCTAGGCGATTAGACAGGTCGCAAACCGGGCAGACCAGCTTGCATAATTTCATAATGTAGGCTAGAAACGTGCCCGTACCTAGCCTGCATTTGCTTTACTTTCTTCTGTGATCTGCGAAAAATATCGATTCGCATTCGCAGTGGCCGTCGATCCTTACCTGCCTTCCGCATCTTGGGCAAATTGACAGCGGAACGGGGGTCTCTTCTGCAAAGAGAGCAGACATGTCCAATATTAGTCGCAGAGATTAATAAGAATTTAGCATATTTCAAATATAGTGCTCTGATTTTTCTTCTCTTCGATAATATGTAGAAGAATTTCAAGGACTGTTGATAGTGAATTTCAAATTCTTGCAAAATGTGGAATCATTATTACTGCGCCAGGTACTCTTTCTGACATGCAATACCGCAACCCGACACCCACTGTGGATGTCATTTTGCAGAAAGAATCCAAGGTCCTGATGGTAAGGCGCAAGAAGGATCCTTTCAAGGGTCAGCTTGCGCTGCCAGGCGGCTTTGTCAACGAAGGCGAAACTGCCGAAGATGCAATGAAGAGGGAGGCCATGGAGGAGACATCGCTTGAAGTTGAACCGATAGAAATCCTGGGCGTCTATTCTGATCCAAAGCGCGATCCGCGTAAACACATACTTACAGTCGCATTCGTTGGCATAGTCGTCGGAGGATCGGACAAGGCGGGTGACGATGCGGAAAGCGTCGAATGGGTTGATCTCGCAGGTATCGAAAAACAGCAGATTGCATTTGATCACATGATGATATTACGCGACTACAAGAAGTGGAAGGCTTCAGGTGGAACCTTCTGGTCAACCAAAAGAAGAAATGATTAAAACCCCTGCTAGACAATGAGAAGCAGTTTGCGTGCCGAGAAAGACATCCGGCTCAGGATAGACCTGCTGGAAGGTCAGTCGAGCTCTATTGCCAAGATGCTTGCAAAGGCTATACGCGACCATAACGAAGCAGCATTCAAGGAATATGCAGAGCGCCTTGCGGCCAATCGTGGTAAGGTGGAAGAACTATTGTGGGTCCTCGGGGAAAAAGCCGGCCAGAGCGTGCTTGACCTTCAGGTCGCAGGCAATGGTAACCTTTCCGTAAAGGATGCCATTGAAAAGCTCCGCACAGGCGAGCTGAAAATGGATGACTTGTCGTCAGACGCGCAGGCGATGATAAGGAAGGGCGCACTGGAAATGAAGAATGCGCACAAAGCTAGCTGAGATTTCCGGCATTAGGTTGTACAAATTTGCCGAGACGTGCCTGTATACTGCAAAATATATATAAAACATAACAGCGTTATACCAACTGCACATGACCGCGAAAGAAGACCTGAACATGGATTATAGCAAGTATGACTTTAAAGATTCTACAGAGCTTTACGTTTACCTTAGCAAGAAAGGTCTCTCAAGGGGAACCATCGAAGAGATCAGCCGGATGAAGGGCGAGCCGGACTGGATGAGGGATTTCAGACTCAGGTCATATGATGTCTTTATGAGCAAGCCCATGCCAAACTGGGGAGGCGACCTTAGCAAGATCGACTTCCAGAACATCTACTATTATGCCAAGGCATCGGAAAAGACCAGCAAGAGCTGGGACGATGTTCCCGAATCGGTTAGGAACACGTTTGAAAAACTGGGCATCCCGGAAGCGGAACGCAAGTTTCTCGCAGGCGTGGGCGCGCAGTACGAATCTGAAACTGTCTATCACAATCTAAGGGAAGACCTGCAAAAACAAGGCGTCATTTTCACAGACACCGATTCTGCAGTCAAGGAATATCCCGAAATCGTCAAAAAGCATTTTGGCAAGGTCATTCCGCCGGAAGACAACAAGTTTGCAGCGCTCAACAGCGCAGTGTGGTCTGGCGGCTCGTTCATCTACATCCCGCCAAACGTCAAGGTCGAGCTTCCGCTGCAGGCATACTTTAGGATAAACGCTGAGAACATTGGCCAGTTTGAAAGGACGCTCATCATCGCAGATGAAGGCGCAGACGTGCACTATATTGAAGGCTGCACGGCACCTGTATACACGACAGAGTCGCTGCATTCTGCAGTGGTTGAGCTGATCGCCAAAAAGGGCGCAAGGATCAGATACACAACGATCCAGAACTGGAGCAAGGACGTCTACAACCTCGTGACCAAGAGGGCTTATGCTTATGAAAACGCCAAGGTTGAGTGGATTGACGGCAACATTGGCAGCAAGCTGACAATGAAGTACCCTGGCGTCTACATGCTTGGCAAGGGCGCGCACGCCGAAGTCGTGTCAGTGGCCTTTGCGGGAGCCGGTATGCACCAAGACGCAGGGGCAAAGGAAGTCCACCTTGCACCAAATACCACTTCTAGAATCACGAGCAAGTCTGTCAGCAAGGACTCTGGCAGGACGACCTACAGGGGCCTGTTGCATGTCGCCAAGGGCGCGACCGGCGTCAAGTCAAACGTCAGGTGCGACGCGCTTCTTCTGGACGAGCGCTCCAGAACCGACACGTATCCATACATCGAGGTCAATGAAGACGACGCCACCATCACACACGAAGCGACAGTGGGAAAGATTGGCGAGGACCAGATATTCTACCTGATGAGTAGGGGATATTCAGAGTCTGACGCACTGTCACTCATCGTAGGCGGATTCATGGACCCGTTCACAAAAGAACTGCCGATGGAATATGCAGTCGAGCTTACTAGGCTGATCAAGCTGGAAATGGAAGGCTCTGTCGGTTAAATCCGATCCCAGTGATCCAGTAATGGCCACTTCATTATCCTCAATAGACAGCGCGTACGTTGATTCGCTAGCAGGCAACGGGCCTGGCTGGCTTGCTGCGATGCGCAAACAGGCGTTTTCGCAGTATCAGTCGCTACCGGCAGAAGTATCACCGCTGTATTCCAAGTATTCGGACGTCAACAAGATCAAGCCGGAGAATGTGCACTTTTCGCAGTCAAGGCAGGCAGTGCTTGGAAAGGACCTTACGGACAGGCTAAAGGAGCTGGAAAACGAAACAGGCGTCCTGCAGGTCGGGCAAGAGATAAACAGGATATTCGTCAAGGACAGCGTTGCGAAGCAGGGAGTCATCGTGTCAGGCATCAAGGAGGCGCTCTCAAAGCACGGCGACCTTGTAAAATCACACATGGAGGCGAACCCACTCAGCTACGATGAGGACAAGTTCCTTGCACTTGAAGCGTCATCCTTCCAGTCAGGCATTTTCATCTATATTCCAAGAAATGTTGTGCTCGAGGAACCGATCAGGATAATCACATCGCTCGCAGACGACGGCACTTCTCTGATATCTCGGAACATTGTGGTTGCAGAAACGGGCTCAAAGGCCACGGTCGTGCAGGAGCTCTATGCACCCGGCTCGTCAGACAGGCAGGACGTCCAGCAGGGGTATTTCGAACTGGTCGAAACAAGCGTCAAGCCAAACGCGCACCTTGAATTAGTCACACTTCAGGCCATGGGTGCAGACACTGTAAACGTTTCAAACAGGAAGGCGTTTGTTGAAAGGGACGCCAAAATGTCGTGGTACATCGGCATGTTTGGATCGCTTTTGTCGCGCTACAAGACCGACAGCGTAATGAAGGGCGCCGGCGCGTCCGCAGAAGATGTCGAGATCATTTTCGGAGTTGGAAACCAGTCTTTTGACGTGATGTCTAACCTGATACACAACGGACAGCATTCAAGGGGGAGGGTGCTGGTAAAGTCAGTCCTAAAGGACACCTCCAAGTCTCTATTCAAGGGCATGATCAAGATTGGCAAGGATGGCAAGGGAACTGAATCGTACTTGGCGGGTCATGCAATCCTGCTCGATAGAGGAGCAAAGTCCGACTCTATACCTGGTCTTGAAATTGAAACCAACGAAGTGAAGGCGACTCACTCTGCGTCGGTAGCCCAGATCGACGAGAACCAGATCTACTATCTTTGCACGCGCGGCCTGAGCAGGGAAGGTGCAAAGCGTGAGATCGTGTCTGGATTTCTCGAGCCGCTGTCAAGAAAGATGGGGCCGACAATCAGGGCGTGGGTAAACTATTTGATTGAAAACAAGTGGCAAGGCAAGCAGCTGATGCTCAGGACGGATGAAGCGATGGAACAGATCCTTGAAGTTGAAAAGTCGCGCTACCGCGAAACGCAGGACATTTTCGAAAAGCACTACAAGTACAGGTAACCCGCGATGTCTGAACAATGGGTAAAAGTGTGTGACGACAAGGCGCTCAAGGACGGCGACTTGTTGGATTTCGATCACGGCGACAAAAAAATCCTGCTCGTAAGAATGGGGGGCAAGGTGTTTGCAACAGACAGGATATGTACGCATGCATACGCCGACCTGTCGACAGGGATACTGAACGAAGAGGAAAAGACAGTCACTTGTCCACTGCACCTGTCGGCGTTCAAGATGGATTCCGGCGTGCCACAGAATCTTCCTGCAGAAGAGCCGCTCAAAACTTACAAGGTTAAAATACAGGACAACGCAATTTACATTCAGTTGGGATAAAAATGATGCAAGAGGGATCTCTCAATGTTGAAAAGATAAGGGCTGACTTTCCTATTCTCAACCGCAAGGTGAGCGGCGGCAAGCCTTTGGTCTATCTCGACAACGCTGCAACAACGCAAAAGCCCCTTGCAGTCATTGATTCTATCCACGATTACTATTTGAATTACAATTCAAACATTCATCGTGCAGTACACCAGCTCGCAGAAGAGGCAACTATTGCGTTTGAGAAGACTAGGGAAAAGGTGGCAAAATTCATCAACGCAAAGTCTACAGAGGAGATCATTTTTACCCGCAACGCAACCGAGGCGCTCAATCTAGTCGCATACTCGTGGGGCAGGGCAAACGTCAAGAAAGACGACAAGATCGTCATAACCGAGATCGAGCACCACAGCAACATCGTACCGTGGCAGATATTGACTTCTGAAAAGGGCGCCAAGCTGGAGTACATTGGAGTAGACGACAACGGCTATCTGAAAATGCACGAGTACAAACAACACCTTGACAGCAACAAAGTCAAGCTGGTCTCTGTGACGCACATGTCAAACGTCCTTGGCACAATCATCCCTGTGCACGACATAATCAGAATGTCGCATGAAAAGGGAATTCCTGTGCTTATCGACGGCGCACAGTCGGTCCCGCACATGAAGGTGGATGTGCAAAAGATGGATTGCGACTTTATGGCGTTTTCAGCTCACAAGATGCTTGGCCCTACAGGAGTGGGTATCCTTTACGTCAAGCGCGACTTGTTGGAAAAGATGCCTCCATTCATGGGAGGCGGCGACATGATAAAAGAGGTCCACAAGTACGAGACGAGGTACAACGACCTCCCATACAAGTTTGAGGGCGGGACGCCAAACATCGCCGACGTTATAGGCTTTGGAGCCGCGATTGACTATCTGGACAACCTTGGCATGGATAAGGTCAGGGAACACGAAATCGAGCTGACAAAGTACGCCATCGACAGGATTTCTGGTGTAAAGGGAGTGACGCTTTATGGCCCGCGCAATGTGCAAGACAGAGGCGGCGTGGTGTCGTTCAACATCGGAGATATCCACCCCCATGATCTTGCCACCATAATGAATGACCATGGTGTTGCAATAAGGTCGGGGCATCACTGCGCGCAGGTACTTATGGAGAGGCTTGACGTATCGGCGACTTCCCGAGCAAGTTTTTATATCTATAACACAAAAGAGGAAATCGATACATTCATTGGAGCACTTGACGAAGCAAGGAGGCTGTTCAAGATT
>JBDZWB010000211.1:0-3246 GCA_040255975.1 Nitrosopumilales archaeon | reverse complement strand
AAGGCAGTAACCTATCACGAAATGGAGATCAGACAAGAAATGGGAAAAGTCACGGTCAGGTTCCTTCTCGATCTCTGAAAAACTTTATACTTAAGCATCAGAGGCATGACATTATGACTGAAGAAAAGATCAACGTGGTGGGGGTAAACGTCCTAAAGCAGAATGGGGCCAATGTTGATGAAATACTAAAGGGGTTGATATACAACGCGTCGGTTGAATTCACCGCCTACTATTATTTCACAAACTTGCGCACGCATTGCACTGGTCTTGACGGCGAGGGGATCAAGGGCGTAATCGAAGACGCACGCCTTGAAGACCTAAGTCATTTTGAGTCCTGTATTGGCAGGATTCATGAGCTTGGTGGCAGCCTGCCCAACGACGCAATGGAGTTTGTAAGGATGTCTGGCTGCGAATTTCTGCAACTGCCGACACCCACAACCAACTTGAAGGAAATCTTGAAAAAATGCCTGACTGCGGAACAGGGAGCGATAGTAAACTGGAACAAGATGTGCAATATGACTCTGGGCAAGGATCCAGCGACGTATGACATCGCAAAGGATATCCTGAAAGAAGAAATAGAGCACGAATCGTGGTTCCTAGAGCTTCTCTATGGCAGGCCGTCCGGGCACATGAGGAGAAAGTATTCCGGCGAGAGACCGCATACTCGCAAGCACTCTAGGGCTCTAGATGTTTCATAAAGAAAAGGCGATTACTTCGCCACTTCTTTTTCTGCTTTCTTGACGTAGACATACTGCATTATTAGGCCCGCAATTACTGCGCCTATTATCGGACCAACCCAGTATATCCAATGAAAGTCCCAATAGCCTGACACGATCGCAGGTCCAAGAGTCCTTGCAGGGTTCATACTGGCACCTGTCAGCGGAACTCCAACTAGGTGGAGCAGGAAGATCATGCCGCCAATAGCAATGCCTGCCATCCCTGCAGCTGCCTTTCTGTGAACAGCAGCCATGAATATTGTTGTGACGAGGAAAAATGTCAGGATTATTTCAACTCCAACGCCAGAGGCAGCGCTGAAATTTAGAAGCTCGCTTGGGCCACCTTGGGTGCCAAAGTACACCTGCTTGCCTGCTTCGGGCAGGATGGTCATGTGGGCAACAGCCGCTGCAATTGCTCCTATTATCTGCGCGCCAATGTAAGCGGCACCATCCTTTACGTTGATGTTCTTTGTAACCATCATCGCTATCGTTACTGCAGGATTAATGTGGGCACCAGATATGTGGCCAAATGCATAGATCATTATGCCTATCGCTGCACCGTGACCTAGGGAAATCATAATGAGTCCTTCAAGCGATAGTCCTGTGCCGAAAAGCACCGCAGCCATTGTGACTGAAAGCGGACCAAAGAATACAAGCGCAAAAGTCGCTATTGATTCAGCGAGCCATGCTCGTGGGTTTGCCAATACATGCCATTAGCCAAGTGATTTCTATATAAAAGCATCGAAAAATGGATTTTCTCTACATATTAGCCAAACCACTGTTCAAGCGACTGGCTCCTGTTTGCTACTGACTTTTGCAGCTTGTCCAGCGTGCCGCTTACCCTGTCTGCGGAGAAGCTCTTGTCAACGCAGAGAAAGTCCAATACCCTTTCTCGGTTCACTTCTCCAAACTCTATATTGTCAACCTGCGGCACTTCTGGGTTGAGAAAGATCTTGCGGATCTCTTGGTAAGGGACCTCTGACAACAAGTGCTTGACTTTTTCAACATTTTCCAGCTTACCACTTTCTTTAATCAGCTTGAGTGCAGTCTTGGGTCCGATACCCGGAAATCCTCCTGGATTAAAGTCAGTGCCAATCAATATGCCGACATCCACCAACTGCTCGTGTGTTAGCCCGACTTCTTGCAATACCCTGTCGTGATCGAATATTTCAGGCTCGACATCAACGTAGACGTTGCGGTTTGGCACCTTGCGCTTGCCGCTGATAGCCAAGTTACGCACCAGCCTCTTTGCGCCAAAAAGTATCGAATCATAATCCTGACTTGCGGCGGCATATACTAGATCTCGCTTTGTTAGGTAGGCTGCAGCCGCCTCGCCATCTGACGGAGCCTGGATGTAGGGGATGCCAAGGCTAGAAAGCAGCTTTTTGGATTCTTCCACCATCTTATCGTTCAGTACGGCAGTCCTGCTACCATACTTGCGTGCGTCTTCAATCCTTCCTTCCTCTATCGCCAGCTGGTATTTTTCTGTGGCTTCTTTCTTTATCTTGCTTCTTCGCTGTATCTCTGCCATTTTGAGGTCGTTTGCCTTACCGTCAAAAACATAGATGGGCTTGATATTCTCCATCAGCAGATTGGCGTTTCTGTAAAAGAGACCACTTAGGTGGCTGGTTATCTCACCTCTGCTGTTTGTTAGAGGTTCGCCGGTCGGCCCCCTTATCGTGCTCAGGAACTGGTATATGGTGTTATACGCGTCAATTGCAACCGTCTTGCCTGCCAGCTCTTGAAGCTTTAGCGGCGCGGCCGTTACAAGCGGCTTGAGATCCAGTCCCATTTGTTAACTAGTGGGATACAGCACCACAAAAACCTTTATTCAAATAGAGGCTGCTAGCATTTACAAAACTTTCATACAAAGCCAAACAAGCATGACACCTTCCAATAAATTGCCACCTTGCAAGATGGCGCCATGGTGCTGGACGACTTTTTGCTCCCTGCGGAGAATATCAGATTTTCAAGCGACGATGAAATAGTGGAGTATGGCGACAAGAAATACAGGGTGCTTGTCACCGACCAAAGGCTGATTCTCTATGCCCGCAGGGGGATGCTGGTCAGGTCAGATGACATTGTCAGCGAAAGGTTGGATATGCTGCATGGCCTAAAGTACCTTGAAAGGGGCACGCTCTTTCGTTCGGCGGCAATCTCGATACAGGGAAGCCTGAAACTTGAAATCCGTGGTTCGCCAACCAACATAAAGCCTCTATATCATAGCCTGCAGGCCATAATCGGCAAGAAGTGATCTCATTGCTTGTATGTCTTCAGCGTCTGGGCTATCCAGTCGACGTCTTCCTTTGTCTTTGCCAGCCTGCCGATCTTGATGCAGTCACGGATGTCCTTTGACTTTAGCCTCGTCCACACCGCGTCGGCTATTGCACCCGCAACATCGGTAGGGACTCCTTCCCGGCCCAAGATGTGCGTGCAGACTTCTTGGAACGATCCAAAGGAATATTGCTTAAAGTGCAGAACGACAAACCTTGACAAGAGCGGTGTTAGCATCCTGTCGGTGCCGTTGCTC
>JBDZWB010000210.1:0-3275 GCA_040255975.1 Nitrosopumilales archaeon | reverse complement strand
TTATCTAAGAGAAGAAGGCTAGGCTTCAGTCTTGACGTTGTTGAGAACAGAGTTGACATAGTCGGGTGTTGTAGAGAGCCTGTCGCAAATAGTCTCGACAGATATGCCGCTGTCGTACAATTCGAATATCCGTTCGTCGAGGTCATATTTTGCCTCTTCTTCCGTTCTCATTGATTGGACAAGATTGATTTTAGATAATAGACATTTTGATTGACATTGTATGTACTTGCTTGTGAAATAAAGTTAAGTGGCAGGGACGCAGCTCCTGTTCCTACTTTCTTGCTTTGAACAGTATGAAGACAGCTATGGCACCCATCATGCCGCCAAAGACAAGAAGCACTTGGATTGGAAATCCACCTGTTGAAGTCTGCACTCCAGATGGTGCTTCAAGGGTAACTACTGAAAATTCCGTCCCATCTGACTCTTGTACGGCTGAATATCCTGCAATCGTCATCTGGCCGTTTGGCGGAGGAGTCGTAGAGTGCACTTGGACATTTGCACCGTCAATGCTCACAGAAGCGTCTTTTTCTACAGATTCATGAGTTCCTTCTCTGAGGCTGCTCTCGCCCAAAGAGTAAACGGAAAGCACCTGTGCACCTTCTGTTCCTTGAAGACCCACGCTTCCCCCATATGCACCTACAGGATCAAAGAGTACGTGCCATGATGATAATGGAGTATCAAATTCTTCAAAGTTCAGGATTGGGTCTACCAAAACTTGGCGAGCTTCGGTATTCAAAAGTTTGGTTGCAACGTTAGGATAAAGCGCTTGAAGTAGGCCACTAGGATGATTGATGTCTATTTCTCCGACGTCAGGTGCATTCACCACTATAGGGTCATCTATTGTAATTCCTCTCCATTCAAGATCGACAATCTGACTTGAGCCCTGATCCTCGAGTAGATAGTTCTCCAATACAGGCTTGATCTCTGTCTTGTAAGAAATGGTAGCACGGGACGCATCTCCCCGGAAAACTGCAGTATAAGACATGGTGGCCGATGATGCTTGAGCTGGACTCTGGGCCTCGAGCAGAGCCGCGTTTATAATGTTGATAGCTTCGCTAACGCCCGCAGAATCCGGCTGGCCGGCTGTGCCATTCAAAGTAAATGAAATACGCCTAATTTCCCCGTTAAGTTCCTGTGCTATAGAGCTGCCTTGAGGATAACTCAGCGTAACTGTCTTCACTCCAATAAATGAAGCAGTAGCACTGTTTCGAGACGGAACCAAGAATGCCTGCATATCTGCAGCGTATGCCTGAGAAACAAAACTTGATATCAAAAGTGCTGCGACCATTCCAGAAAGTACGGTGGCGAAGTACTTCACGAGAGAACTTGCCTCCGTCTGGTTTATAATCCTTATCTTCTCGGCACATATAATAAAACGCAATCTTTGTACAATATTACTTGATAACAGTTCTTGCTGGTGGCACGGGATCAGTGAAACTTGTCAGAGGACTGTGCAGTTGGGCAAGTGACATGACCGTGATTTCCAACATCGGAGACAACATCTGGCTTCATGGCCTGTATGTGTGTCCGGACATTGACACAGTAGTTTACGGCCTTGCAGGAATGCTAGACGGGCAGCGTGGATGGGGCATCAAAGGCGACTCGTTTAACTGTTTGACTCACCTGAAAAAACTGGGCGCGCCTGCATGGTTCAGCCTTGGGGATATGGACATTGCGACTCACGTTCTGCGGACAAGCATGTTAAGGGCTGGCAAGAGCCTGTCAGAGATCACGGACATTATTAGAAATCGTTATTCCATTTCTGCCAAGATAATTCCGGCCACCGATAGTGAAGTAACGACAAGGGTCATGACATCCAAGGGCGAGATGCACTTGCAGGAATTCTGGGTCAAGAACAGAGGGGCGCCAAAGGTCACAGGCGTGTGCTTTGCAGGAATGGCTGATGCAGTTGCAAGCCGCGGTGCAATCGATGCGATAAGAAAGTCAAACATAATAGTAGTCGCCCCAGCAAACCCCGTGTCAAGCATCGGGCCGATCATCGCTATTTCAGATCTGCGAAAGGAGCTCGTACGCAATAGGCAAAAGGTTGTGGCTGTATCACCTCTCATAGGAGAAAAGGCAGTTAGCGGGCCAGCGGTGAAATACATGAAAGCCCTTGGAATCGAAAACACTCCGGTTGGAGTTGCTCAGTACTATCGCGATTTTGTCGGCACTTTTGTGATTTCAAAAAATGATCACAGAATGGCATCCAAGATAGAAGCCCTTGACATACAGGTGTACGAAACAAACATAACCATGAAAACCAGAAAAGACGAAGTCAGGCTCGGAAGGTATATTCTGAATCAGGTTAGAAAAGGATGAAGTTATTTGCAATCATTCCGGTGAAACAGTTTGAAAACTCCAAGACGCGTCTTTCCCCTCTCCTTAGTTTGGATGATCGCATTCGATTGGCAGCATTAATGCTGGACGACACTCTGTCGGCCTTGGCAGGTGCAAAGTCGCTACAACAGACGGTCGTGGTTTCTAGCGATAGGCGAGCCGAAGAGATAGCAACAAAACGGGGTTCAAGGTTCCTGCACGAAGATAAGGAAAGCGGCGTCAACTCTGCAGTAGAGCTGGCCGACCGCTACTGCAGCGATCAGGGTGCAGATGCTACCATCGTAATCCCGCAGGACCTCCCGCTCTTGGACCCCCTCGACGTCGATATGCCCTGCAACATGGCAGAAAACGAAAAAAAATGCATCGTTATCTGCCCTTCTTTTAGATACGACGGCACCAACCTGCTGCTCCGGAAACCTCCTTGTGTGATAAAGACGTACTATGACAATGACAGCTACGAGACTCACATCAAATCGGCAAACAAGTCAGGCATAGCAGTAAAGATCTATTTTTCAAAAAGACTGATGTCTGACATGGACACTCCAGAAGACGCGAGGCTGCTCGCCAAAGAAGTCAGCTCTTCCAAGACTCTGGAATTTATCAAGTCCAAAATTGCTAGACTCTAAAGGGTACTCGAGCCGTCAATGCTTACTACCCTTGCCAAATGGTTATTCGATGACACAAGCATCTCCACACTTGATCCAACATCTACTCTATTGGCATCGCCTTCCGACACTGCATATTTGACAACAGTCCCTCGCTCTATCCTAAAGACCCTGTCGTCGTTTTCGAGCAATATAGAAAGTGTAGGTGTAGTATAGGCCACTCCATCCCCAAGATCAAGAGTAGCAATCCCCTTCTCAAGCACCTTGCCCTGTACTATTGTAAAAGTATGCGCTGCGGATGCCAGAGCGCCTGCAGCTATCACTACCAAC
>JBDZWB010000025.1:0-12815 GCA_040255975.1 Nitrosopumilales archaeon | reverse complement strand
TTCGCTCCTATCCCATATTGCGGTATGGAGAAGGCGTAAAGATCGCAGCTGCGCAAGTTTCTTTCCCCTTAAATCGCTTGGGGCGCGCGGGTACTGCACAGGTGACATAATAACCGTGGCTCAAATGCCAGCACTGATACCAAAGGAAGTCGAAATCCAGAGGCTGAAAAAGATCTACATAATGATAATCATGCTCGGCTCCATCGCCGCGTCGGTAGAAGTCGACAACTTTGTCGACGGCTCGCTGCACCAGACTGCGATACGCGACTCTGCGTTCACGCCTGCCCACTGGTGGCTGTACAGCCACTTTGTGGCGCTCCCGCTTGGCTGGGGCTTTGTCGCAATGTATGACAGAAGGGTGCCAATCCTCCGCGGACCGGGCAACTCGATGAACACCGGGCTAAAGATAACCATCATCGGCTACCTGGCCACCATGTTCACAATCGGCGTAAACGAGCTGTGGCACTTTTGGTTCGTCGAAGAGATATTCGCAGTCCCCAACCACTGGATGTTCAACATGGGCGTCGTCGTGGCGTTCATGGGGGCGCTAGCATACGTGGTCAGGGTCTATGCGCGCATGGTGGAACTTGGGGCAGAGACGCCGGCAAAGAACCCGTACGTGGCAGAAATGTACAAGCTGGCGCTTGAAGGCAAGCTGTACAGCAGGTCAATCCCGTAGGCGCGCAAGATTTTTTTCGGCAAAGAAAACAACAACAACAGCCTCCCCCCCTTCTTTCTTTCTTTTTCTTTTTCTTTATTCGCAAGAGAATCTCCACAGCTCTTAAATCGAATTTTTCCCATCTGATGGTTGATTGATTATGTCCCAGTCAGCCGGCGTTTCCTCGGAACGGGTAGAGCGGATCGACATCTCGCCGTTCTGGAAGAAGAACGAGCCGCTCCTCAAAGAGCTTGAAAGGTTGGAGATGACCCCGGGGTCAAGGCTGGTCTACAAGGAAACGACGACTACGACTACGACCAGCACCACGGACGACAGCGGCGGCGGCAACAACAACAACAATGTAATAATGACAAGCTATGACGTTGTCAACATCTATGGCAACAGGAAGAACTTTTTTGGAATCGTCGCCGAGATCGCGCCCGACCGCTCCCTGGTGATAAGGGAAGAGATCGTTGCCGGAAGCAAGCTGTCCGACGCCAAGAAAACAACAGTGGACGGCAGCAGGATAAGCAGCAAGGCGCACATCGACTGGCTGATGGCCATGAGCCAGAACGACGCCAGCCGGCTGTTCCGCACCTAGTAGTGGTAGTAGTAGCAGTAGCCCATCGCGCGTCACAGCAGTACGTCTTTTGCGTTGTCAAGGATCCACCTCACAGCCTGAAGCTGTTTCTTGCTATGGTCCAGGTGGCCGTTGTCCAGCTCTATTGTCCCCCTGACTGTTTTTTTATTCAGCGAGCTGCTGCTGACGGCGACCCGCTGCAGCACCTGCCTGATTGGGATTTCGCCCTCCCCCAGGCTCAGGCCTTCGCCTTCGGGCAAAAACCCCCTTGCGTCGCTGATGTGCAGCTGCACCAGGCTGTCTGACAGGATGTCGATGCATTCCTGCCAGCTTGGAGGAGGCCGCCGGCCGTGGATTTCCCTGTCCAGGTCTCCTAACAAATTTCCGCTGCCGTATTTTACATAGTTTGAATACAGCTGGTAGTGCGACAGGTCAAGGGCCGTCCCAACCCCATGCCCCTGCAGGCGCGAAATGTCCCCCGGGTGGAAGGGGCCCGCCGTGGCAAACCCCGGATAGTACTTTTGGTACCCGTTCTCTAGCGCCATCACTATACCCCTCCTTCTCTTCCTGCCGATGCCCTCCCGCTCGTAGAACGAGAGAAACGCCTCCTCCGCCTTCGACTGGAGCTCAAGCCTTTTCTCACGGGTTATTATTGTCTGCAGCAGGTCCCCCCCAATCGGGACATACCAGGTCAGGTGGAACACTATTATCGCGTCGTTTCTGATGCCGGACTGGCTGCAGACCGCCTCCGCCTCCTCGATGCTCTGCATTATCGACTCCTCCATTTCCCCGCGGTATTTTTCGTCCCAGATGTTCCTGCCGCTTTCAAATATCCGCGCGTGGTACGTGAGGTATTCGATTTCGTTTTTTGAGCAGAATGCCGAAACCATCCTGACCCGCTCGGCAAGCGTCGTCTTTTTCAGTATTTCTTCCAGCTGCTGGACCTCGTGCCCCCTTATCCTGTATTCGGGCCTGACTGCGCCGATTATTTTTGAAATGTCCTCAAGGTCGGCGCTTCTCTGGGTCGACTTTAGCTGGAGTATTATCGGCGGCATGCCCGGACGGAGCTCTTTGCGCTGGGGCCGGATTAATATCATGCCATGTTTTGCGAAAAAAATGTGTCATTTTTTGAGCGTGAAATGCGGGCAGCGCTGCCGCATTTTTTTCCAAAAGGGCGGCCGTGCAGGCTCATGCAGAGTCGTTGCCGGCCAGCCTCTTTAGCGGCAGCTTGCGCATCACCATCTCCATCGTCACCAGCCCTATCATTTCGCCTCCCCTTGCCACGACAGGCAGGCGGTTGAACCCCTTTTCCTTCATGATTTCCACGGCTTTCACTATCGACGAGTCGGCGTCGATTACGGTCACCGGCGAGCTCATTATCTTGCTCAGCGTGACTTTGAAGGGCCCCCTGTTCTGCGCGACCACTCGGAATATGATGTCCCGCTCTGTCACAATGCCTACTGGGACCCTCAGACCGGTCTTTGGGTCTTTCCGGGTAACGACTATGCTGCAGCCCTCCCTTTCATAGAGCGTCTTTGCAGCATCGGCAATCAGGGTATTTTCGTCCAAGCTGATAAACGACGTATCGGCTATTTCTTCCACTGTTGGTTCCCTGGCGTCTGGCCCGGCCATAGCAGGTACAGGCATGAATTATGATATAAACATGCAACGCAACATTCTCTGCGGTAGAGAATCTCCTTCTATAGAGACTCTTGACAAGCGGCAGCTTGCTGATATACGGCGATGCAAATTCTTGCTGCCGCATGCCTAGAACAGACATTCCAAAGATAAAATACAAGGTTAATTTTGTCGCAGGTTCATTTCAAAAGGAGCCCAGATGGAGGTGCAACAAATGCGACAAGCTTTTTACTTCATACAGGGAGCTCAGGCAGCATAAAAAATCCGTCCATTGCTACTAAGGCTTATTTGCCATCCCTCAAGTCAAGGGCTATTCCATTTGACAGCTTGGGCAGGAACAGGACCGCATCGTGGTTGTTGAGCACGTCTTCCATCCACTTTTTTTCCATCTGGGCATCGATGTTATCAAGATGGTAGGGGCATATCCATGCCCCGTTGAACGAGCGAAGCGCCTCGTTATGGAAAAAGCGCTCTATCTGCAACTCGACTGTCGCCATCCTTTGTGAACCACTATCTCCATCTGGAGACACTTGAGAAATTGACAGGCCGACTCCCCTGATTGGAGGAAGTGCTTGCGAAGATTGCTGATGATAGTTGAAGAATTTCTCTGCAGTTTCTTTTTTGATCGTGCTGATGGCGCGCTTGAATGATTCCAAATCTTTAATGTTTGTTTTATCATAAAGCTGCAAAAGTCCTTTCTTGACATAGCTGTCAACGTCAATGCCGTACCCTGTCATTTCCATGTGGGTGAAAAGCCTGTCTTGCTCGTCCTGGACAAAATAGATGCAGCATTCCCCCTTCCTCAGACCGTCATCCAGGAACCTCATCAGGACCAGCTTGGCGTACTCGGGCTCTTCATAGAACATGACGATATGCCTGTGGACTTTAGTATCGACGCTATCGATAAAGTCAAGGAGTTGGTTGTACGCCATCTACAGATCCCCCTCTCGCGAGTTGCGCAAATACGAGAGCTCTTTTGTTATCTCTTTCTGGATTTTATCAAGGACAATGCCTGCAGTCTTGCCAAACACGTTTTGCAGCATCTTTTCAAACAGTTCAGGCTGCGACACAATGCTGTCGCGATCGGCGTGATAAATCAGTTTCAGGGTCTTTAGCAAAAGACTAGACGTGCCTGGACCGAGCGCGTCGTCTATCGCCCTGTCGATTATCGTCAGAATCATGCTCGGCTGCCACTGTAGATATACTCCTCCCTGATAGATCGTGTATTCGTGGTAGTCCAAATAATGAATCATGTTTTTAAATCCAAGCTTTGAGAAGGCGGCGGCATCGTAGCAGCACACCGCCTCTAGCGGGATGTCGAACTTTCTTCCTATCTGCCGCTCATAGTCCATCAGTTTGTCGACGTTGTTTGTATCAAGAAACAGTTTTGGCGTACCTATCACTATTACGCCCTGGCAGCTTGACCTTTCCCTGATGTTGGAAATGAGCGAAATCCAGTTGTGGAGTAGCTTTTCCGCGTCAAGCTGGGTGCCTGCAATTGAATATGCGGATGCATTGTCCAGGACCGTCAGCTGTCGGCGGCTGATGTACTGGGCGGCATCAAACCCCTTTTTCTCCAGCATCTCTATTGTCTTCTGTGGATCTGACTCTGAAGCAAGTATTACGGCGTGACCATCAGCGATTCCACGGCTAATAGTCTCGATGAGAAAGATGCTCTTGCTATCGTCAGATTCCTCTACGATACAAAAGCTATGCGTGTTTTCGCCCAATCCTTATGCTAACCAGACGAGACTATCGTTTTTAAATGATTTTCCACAATTATCAGTCCGATCTGTGCGCAGCAAGCGGCTAGTTATGCAAGCGCGCCTACAACACTAGTAATATCCAAATCCAAACTCTGTCGGCCTGACGTTAAGGTGCGGCCGGATTTCCACGCATTTGAGCGTCTTTGGCTCCACCCCCACCTTGTCATAGCATTTTGGACAGTCTGCAGAAAATATCAATCCATTCTTGATGGCGTTGCTTAGCGATTTTTGGTTGGGGACAATAATTTGAAAGCGATGTTTACACGAGCCGCACTGCAGCTTGACCCGAAGTCCGCGGAAAATGTCGCCGATCCTTGAGAATAGCTCGTACGTGTTAAAATCCAGATCATCCGGCTTTAGAATGATGTAGCCGCTGCCTTGCATGAACCCCCTAAGTGGCACGCTTTCTTCTTTGATTAAAATAATGTGCTTTTTTCTCGCAATTGCATATCCTAGCTCCTGATCCTGCCAGCCGTCGTTTGGGCTGGCCACCATTATGGCGACTACGCATCTGCACTTGTCTATTTCTTTTCTGATTCTTTCACTAAAACCCGGGCCGTGTGTTGGGATATACGGTTCGGCATCATCAAGCCTGTTCAATGCCTGCGCAAAATGCGCTACATAGCGCTCATCGCCAGAGGTGTAGCTGAGGAATACCGTCAATGGCTCTCTATAAACAGGTCGCAGGGCACCTAAACCTTTTGGTGTTGGCAATACGTACTACAACGGCGAATTATTTCCAACTAATAGCTAGGTTGCTACTCTGGTTTTCTCCAGCCTCTGCAGGCCCAACCCATACAGTAAAAAGACAAAGATCATGGCCGCAAATATCTGTACAGCAACATATCCCTCGAAGGAAAAATACACTCCACGGAAGAACCCTTCAAGAAGGCCGGCGAGTGCGTTGGCAACCGCGATTGACCAGCCCGCTATTTTGACAGCCAGAAACGGCATGAAACCCAGTGAGAAAAACGCTATCCCAGCAACAATGCCGCCGCTAGCGTAATACCACAGCAGACTATCAGGGACGCCATTACATACGATGCTGGACATGGCAAAACCTATCCTCAGATCATAGTCAAGTCCAGAGCTGGAACAGGTAGCCGCATGTCCAAGTTCATGTAAGAGCTGGGAAGGGATTGACATGGCGGCCAGCATAATGATGGAAAAAAGGATCATCTTCTGAACATCGTTCATTCGGGCGTTCTCCTATCCCTATTTTGGATGTCCAAATATACAAACTTGATCCATCACTAGCTATATTTCTGCCATGCAACTGACCCAAAGTATCTTTAACCAGATACTGCATCTTTTGAAGTATCATAAATAACATTATTTTGGGTTCGCTAATCCAAAGAATCGAGGGCAATCATTAAGAGAATTTCTGGCGAAGCATCTGGATGAGTTTTCGGACAGGAACGATAGTTATAGTCGCGATCGCTGCAATGCTAGTTATCATACCAATCGCTCAGGAAATGCCAAAACAATCCTTTGCACAACAAAATGCTACGGCAACCCAAGCTCTAGGCCAAAATGCAACAGGTTCACCGCAAAGCAATCAAACTGTTTTCATGAGTGAAGGCAATGCCACCACTCTAACTATGAACAGCACTGTAATACCTCTTCAAACGACGACCATAGAGGTTGTGACTGTAACAAAGACAATTGACAGCGAATTGATGTCAGAACTTCGAAACATGACTGTTACTGCTGATGAGATATCAGCTCCTTCGTTTGACCTCTCAAGAATACAGAACCAGACTGTCACTGGTGCAACTGGCCAGGCGATCTCAACAATCGTTACTAGAACTGACGTGCCCTACAACGTAACAATGCTTCACTTTACTTCAACCACAGGACAGAACCAGACATTTACGTTGAATTTGACCACATCACCAGAGCAAGTGATAAACCAGCTGTTCAGCATACCACAGCAGCAAATATCAGGTAACCAGACAACGCAGAACAATACATCTGCTGCCCCGTGATAACAATTGCATTTCTTTTTTGAAAATGCCCATTCAGCTAAAGCACATTGAATTTACTGTCGACGCATTCTCCTTCATTTTCCATTGCTTTGACGACTCTGCTGCATGGCAATGTCAGCAATAGCGAGCCGGATTGAAGATATTCCCGTTCTAAATGGCACTGCTCCTTTTCCAACCAGCGTATTTGGGTCAACCCATTCGTACAGAGAATATTCTTTTGGTCCATCCTCAGATGCAACTATAGATAGAAGCGACAGACATTCATTTAGCCTGCCAAACCTAGACCTTGCAAGCATTTCTATTCCTGTTATCCAAGGCCAGAATGCGTGGTTATGGTATTCGTGCTTGTCTAGCATCCTTGGACCCGATTTTGCAAGTGCACGGGATGTCACCAAGGGCCATTCAAATTCACTTTTTGCCCATATCTTGCTCCTAAGGTTATCAAGTGTCCTGTGTGCCCGGTCTTGCATCTTTTCAAGTGTAATTCTCTTGAACATAGAATCGCCTCGATTGTTTTGACTATCTGAGTGATCAGCAAGATATTCGGACAGCGCAACTAGATAGAGGCTGGCATCTTGAGTGAGCATTGCTGCATTTCCGCCATTTTCAGCAGAAAGGTATATCGAATCTACGTAGCAGCCGTCATTTTCTGACCAAAGTTTCTTTTCAATTCCATGAATTGTTTGCTTTGCCAATCCAACCATCTTTTCTGCCTGCACAGAGTATCCAAGAATAGATAGCAATGACCAGAGCCCTCTTAGAGCCAATAGCCAGCATGCTTGGCTGTAGACAATTTTTCCAACACGCAGGGCGGTATCCATCCAGTCCTCGTTGTATCCTTGCTCTAGCAGGCCATCGTTATCTATATCCTGACGCTTTAGATATTCCACGCCATCAAGCATGCGCGGGATCAAGCCGTCGACGACCCTGAGAAGATTGGGATAAGAAATATCGCCTGTATGCACAGCTGTATCGCGCTCTTCAGAAAGAGAAACCATAAACTTCTCAATGATTGCCGTCAATATCGATGATGCTGCCGAGATCATCAGGGCAGTAGAATCAATGTCCGGCTTTTCGCCATACACTTCGGCAAAATTATCAAATATTGTAGTTGGAAGAGCGCCCTTAAACGAGTGTTTCGGAACTACAACAGCTGGATCAGTCATGCGGTAACCGAGCTTGGGTGATCCTCTTCCATAGATGACCCTAGTCCCCTGTTTGGTTACCGGAATCCCATCTTTGGTTGTTATCTGTTGTGACCATATATCCACTACTTCATTTATCAGTGTGCGCAAATCTTTTCCGGACAGGAACCAGTCTTGAATGATAAACGATGCGTCTCGTGTCCATATGCCCTTGTAGATGCCACCAGGGTTCAATCCCTGAATGGCATAAGTTGACGTAGCATCTAGGAATTTCGCAGCTATATCTGGAAGGTGGATGCAATATTCTGTCTGTTTGCTTGAAAATGTTGCAAGCGATCTACCAACCATACCCATTTTATCTAAGCAGCCGCAACTGAAACAACCATTACTTATGAATCAAACGATACTAGCTTCTGTATACTGTCTAGCTTTCAGGATTTGCCTTTGTAACATTTAGAGATGCAGGGCCACTCATCATACGACAAGCTTCTTTGATTAATGCGAATAGTTCTTGCAGTTACAAATCCCACAAGGCAATCTGTCTGATTTTGGTTCAAAATAGTGCGCTCTCAAACCATGATTGCACTTGCAAGTGTTGGATGCCCTAGACATTCTATTCTGCAATAACGCCATAATTTTAGAAAGTTTCGGTGGCGTACATAGTGTCGTGTGATGGCCACATAAACTCTTTAAAATTATTAATGAAGATCTTTACCGTTTGAAGCGCAAGCGGTTTTGGAGGTACGTTCAAACTGAACAAGGCATCAAAAGAAATTGAAAATAGAGAAAGGTTAGCCAGAGCTATTGCAGACCTAGATTCGGTCATCCGCAACACCCAAGGGAAAAAGAAAATGAAAACCACGTTAACTGAAGTGATTTCTATGCTAAATGACGAGGATAGCTCTATGTCAGTAAGAGCTGCCAACGCAGTAAGCAGTTTGGAATATGTGACTCAGTCGCCTTGGCTAGAGCCTTATCAAAGGATATCCATATGGCAGGCAGTATCGAGGCTTGAATCAATAAGAGAATAAGCAGCGTATGTAGCTGTTGAATTGTAATATATCGCTTGTAATCTATGTTACTGTAGGTCTTGAAATATGAGATAGTCGAAAAGGCCGGCTCTGGCGGATTCGGCAACGTCTACAAGGTGCAGGGAAGCGACGGCAACACATATGCAATGAAAGTTCTCAAGAACCTGAACAAAATCAATAAGGATAGATTCGACAGAGAAATCAGGATACTTGCCCAACTTGACCATCCAAACATTGTAAGGATAGAAGAGTGGAACCTTGGTGGTGAGCCGCCTGATTTCAGCCCATGGTATACAATGGAGTACCTTCATGGCGGATCGCTCAGGCAGCACATGGATGAAAAATTCAGAGGCAATTACGTCTTTCAGAGGAACTGGACCATCAAGACGATAATCCTGCCTGCCCTGCACGCACTTGGGCAGGCGCACCATGCAGGCATTTACCACCGCGACTTAAAGCCTGACAACATTCTCTACACAGACAGCCATAGAGCCCAAGTAAAGATAACAGACTGGGGTCTAGGAAGGGACATCGGCAGAAGATCGATAGCGTTAACCGCTTCAACAGGAGAGGTTGGAGGGACACCAGGCTATTGTGCCCCTGAGCAGTGGTTCTCATTTGATAATATTGATGGGCGTGCCGATATCTTCTCTCTTGGCGTCATATTTTATGAAATGATGACAGCAAGGAGACCACCAACATATGACAATGACTTGAAAAGAACAGCTGTTGACCCACCTTCAAAGCTTCATCCAACTATCTCCAAGGATCTTGATGACATTATCTTAAGAATGGTTGATCTGAATCCTGAAAAGCGGCAAGGATCAGTAATGGAATTAGCATCAGATATTGAATTGTTAGAGGATGCTCGGCATTACTAAAAGACCTATAATTTTCAAATGCAGTAAATCTAATCAATAGTAACCAGCATCTATTACATGAACTAGATACACATATAATGCAATATACGTATTGCAATTTCAGTCATGGTAAGAATTAGCCCTTCTGTGACTTTGGAACTTAAAAGCGGCCAGACAATTACTATAGATATCGATGAGGCACAAGAGGTCATTAGGGGTCTTGCAAAATTCGTGCAAGGCGACAACGGTCATGCCAAAGCAAGCATAAAGAAAGTGCGCAAGAATGCCAGAAAAGATTCAGTCAGCATTCCTAACATGAGCGAAGCCAAAAAGAACGAAATCATGAAACACATCAACAAAAAGATATCAAAAACTCCAAGGACTCTGTCAAGTCTGCTAAAGGGCGTGTCCTATGTTCCCAACCATCTTCCAACAATAAGGCAGGCAGTCGAAAGCCAAAAGAGCATAGATAAAAAGATCATTGGCAAAAGGACGTATTACCTGACCAAGATGTAGCTCTGAGATAAAATGAATGCTTTTGATTGCATTGCAGACTCACAGGTTAATATATAGAAAGCCGATCTGACAACTATGCACTCTAGAGGCAGCAGTACGCATGAGAATCCTCCCGAAACCCTAGAAGTGCTGCCGGGATTGAAGGCAGGTACGTTTGTCGCGATAGCAGACATTGAGCTGAAAAGGGAATCCATTGCAGAGTTCAAACAATGGTTTTCCGAAGTCAACAGTAAGGTCCTGCCGCAATACAGGGGCTTTCTGGGAAGAATCCTGATAGAGTCGCCTGACGGCAGGCACAGGATAATAATAATGACTGCAGACAAAGAATCGTTTCTCGCCATCCGTGCAAGCGAGCAGCATAAAGAACTACATGCAAAAGCGCTCACCTTTATGACAAAGCCTCCTGCTCTTTCCTTTTACAGTATTGCCGCTTGGTAGATTTACTCGTCAAACGCCAGTGCCATTGTAGTCGGCGTTATCGCAATTTCGATGCGCCTTTCCAGCAACTCGTTGAATATTAATTCAAAGACAGTCTTGTGGTACAGCGACCAGTTGTATCCAAGATCGTGCTTTATCACGAAGGTGTGCCTGCCGTTTGCGAGCCTGTTGTGGCTGAACTCGATTGAAGATGTCTTGAAGCGCATCTCAAACCAGGATAGGAACGACTGAAGGTCCATGGTTGACTTCATGAACAGGGCGATGTCGTGCACTGCGTTCTTGCCCACCTTGCATGCAATGTCAATGATCTCTTTTTCATCCAATCGCTCAAACAGCGCCGAAACAAGAGGCCTTGCAATCGGTATCATGCCGACCTTTGGCTCGTACATGTCCCATTCCGTGTATCGCCTCAGGATCTGGTTTACCATAGTGTTCAGGCTGACTTCACGCTTTTCAGATTCGGAACGGAGCACGTCCATGATGCTTTCGTCTATGCGGAAAGTCATTGTTACGGTAGCATGCCTGGCAGAATCGCCTGACATATCCGATCGCGTGTTTGGCATGAGATCATTTCTGTATTCATTTGCAGTTATAAGAACGATCTGACTAGCGGCGATTGCAAATGATTGCAACTGGTACCCAACTGATAAGAACTTTGGCGTGCAAAAGATGACGCTCTTGGTCTCTAACTGCAGGGGTCTCTGCACCAGGTACGACATTACAGGTGGTGGAAAGGGATCTGCGTACAAGCAGGGATACAAGAGGTGTGCAGTCTGCGAGATATACATAAAGGAGCCGGGCGTAAGGTGCCCGTGTTGCGGCCTGCCGCTTAGAACTCGCAGAAGATCATGGTGATAATACATTGCAATCAGATCGCACCATGATGATGCCGCTTGTTTGCACAATAAACGTCCTCCATAAAAGAGCAGAATAAAGTCAGACCTGCATGGGATGGACAGATGATCGAAATGGAAGGACAAAGCTTGTAATTGTGTCAGTAGGGCTGGCAGCTGCTCTTGTTTCGGCAGGAATTGGAATTGCATTGGTTTCAATGAGTACCAGCATGGTTACGGCCGCAAGCGAGCCAAAAACAATCAGGTATACCCTTATTGCTCAGGAAACCACGCTTGAAATCGCGCCGGGTGTCCGCGTCCCTGCATGGACTTACAATGGGACGATTCCGGGCCCGACCTTGAGGGCAACAGAAGGAGACAGGGTGATCATTAACTTTATCAATGAAACGCCATTGCCGCACACAGTTCACCTGCATGGTGATCATGACGAAAAAGACGACGGCGTGTTCCAAGAGGTTCGGCAGGGAGAGTCATACGTCTATGATTTCATTGCAGAGCCGGCAGGCGCGCTCATGTACCACTGCCACGTAATGCCTGTGTCGCAGCATGTCAGGATGGGGTTGTATGGCGCGTTCATCGTCGACCCCAAGATCCCGCTAGAGCCTGCAAGAGAATATGTCATTGTCACCGGAGAATACGATACTGAAAACCAGTTTACCGAGCAACCACAATACATATTGTTCAACGGTTATGCAGACCAGTACTGGAACAACCCTCTGCCTGCAAGGACAAACGAGAAGGTGAGGATATACTATATCAACTTAGGAGGCTCGCCGGCTTTTGGCTTCCACATACACGGAACGATATTTGACGCGTATCCCTCAGGGATCTTGGAAAACCAACCGCTAAAGGTGCAGACCTGGGAAGTCGGGTCCGGCAATGCGGCGATATTTGAAGCAAGTTGGCCATGGGCAGGCAGGTATGTCTTCCACCTGCACGGCACGCCTGAGGAGAAGGGAACCATGGCGTACTTTGATGTCACCGACGAACCCGAAAATGCGGTGGACGGAGTTGACGTAGCGAAAACAAAATCGATCGACATGGTGCCGTGGCAGAACCAGCTTGCCAAAAGTCTGCAAAAGGCAGATGCTGGGGCAGCACCTTCGATCACCCAGAGCGCAGCTAGTGGAGGCCATCAAGGTCATGCAGCAAGCTTTGCATCTTCTGCCGATGAGAAAAGTGTCACTCTGACAGAGACTTCTGCGATACAAATCCCGCAGGATTCGGCTACCAAGACATCCGGCAAGACATTTGAACCAGAAGCAGCTGTGGTGAAGGTTGGTGAAACTGTCACGTGGACAAATAACGATCCAGTCCCCCATACTGTAGACTCTAGGGATG
>JBDZWB010000024.1:0-12873 GCA_040255975.1 Nitrosopumilales archaeon | reverse complement strand
TGACATGTTGGCAAATGTATGCAAGCATAATGTGACTCGGTTCCCGTACGAGATTGGCCGGCTAGCACAGGACATCGCAGGCGGCCTTATGGTCACAATGCCTTCCGAGAAGGACTTTCGCAGCCCCGAAGTCGGCCCACTGCTTGAAAAATATCTAAAAGGCAGAAAGGGAGTGTCGACTGAAAACAGAATGAGGATACTCAGGCTTATCGAAAACATGACGCTTGGAAGAAACGCCGTCGGCTACCTGACAGAATCGATGCACGGCGCGGGATCGCCGCAGGCTCAAAGGATCCAGATTGCCCGCGCGATGCAGCTTGAAACCAAGAAAAAGATCGCCAAGAGGCTTGCGAAGGTCCAAGAGGGCGAGTCTGCAGAAAGCGTGCCAGAGTCGACAGAATATTTTGACAGGATATTTGGCTCCAAGGATGGCAAAAAGAAAACCAAATAATGTGTAAATATCGCTAGCGATTTTTAGCTATTACTTTAAGGTCAAAAAGGGTTATTTATCGGTTCATCGATAGTTACAGATGATTTACTCCGGGGTTATGTCGATTGAAATTAAACGAAACTCAGATTGAAGATCTAACCGGCAAAGTTTTTCGCACAATAATCAGCAATGGCAAGGACGGCATACTGCAGTCGGAGCTTTGGAAAGAACTGGACCTGACGAGCCGCGACGGCTCACGCGTGGCCCTTAGGCTCGAGAGACGCTCGCTTATCCGGCGCGAAAAAATCCTCGAAAGCGGCCGGTGGACCTACAAGCTATTTGCCGTCAAACTACCAGTTGATACCACAAGCATCGAAGCAGCACCATGCTTAACGTGCCCTGTTGAGCACATGTGTTCCCTTGACGGCTCGTACAGCCCGACGAGCTGCAATCTAATTGAAGACTGGCTCATCAACTCTTTTAACAACAATGCAAACCAGAAGCTCCAAAAACCGTCTAAAAAATGAGATTAGCTGACGCGCGCAAAGATCAGTACCGCCGGCTGGCAAAAGATCAGGGATACCGCGCAAGATCTGCTTACAAGTTGTTGCAGCTTAACGAATCTTACCGCATTCTCAAAAAAGGTAGCAAGGTGGTGGACCTTGGGTGCGCACCTGGTGGCTGGCTGCAGGTGGCCACAAAAGAAGTCGGCCCTACCGGCAAGGTAGTGGGTATCGACATCAAACCGGTCGAGCCTGTCCCAGGCGCAGTGGTATTGCAAGGGAGCATCGAAGATCCGGCCATGCTTGAGAAAGTGGCAGTCGCTCTGGACGGCAAGGCCGATCTAGTCCTCTCTGACCTTGCTCCAAACGTGAGCGGCATGTGGGAGATAGACCATGCAAGACAGATATCGCTATCGACAATCGCACTCGATTTCGCCCGGCGCGTGTTAAGGAATGGAGGCAGTGCTGTGTTCAAGGTATTTGAGGGCGACATGCTAAAAGATTTCAAGGCGGAGCTTGGAAAAGTCTTTGATAGAGTACTTCTCAGCAAGCCCTCTGCAAGCAGGCAGCAGAGTAGCGAACTCTACATAATCTGCCTCAACTTCAAGTAATAATATATCCTTCTTTGAGGTAAATTGTAGAAGATTATTCCAATAAACCGAATAACCCTAGATTAACGTTGATTAAATTAATTAACCTGTAAACAATTCTGTAAAGTACTGACAGCGAAGATGCCGCCGCATTCCGATTTCGAAAAGAGCATCCCTGCCAAAGAGGCAAGCCACTCAAAGGAGGTTACACATGGCAAGGTCCTCGTCCTGTGCATAGACAGGGACGACGACATTGGCACAAAGGGAGGCATCGAGACGCCGATTGTCGGCCGCGATGCGTGCATTAACGCTGGCACGAGGCTAGCAATCGAGGATCCAGAGGATGCGGACTCGAACGCGATTTTTGGCGCCGTCAAGACATACGAGGAGCTTGTGAGCAAGGGCTACACTGCCGAGGTTGCAGTGGTGGCTGGCAAGTTCAACAGAGGGGTAGAGGCCGACGAGAAGATCAGCCTCGAAGTAAAGAGCATCCTTGAGAAGTACCATGCGGACGGGGCGGTAATTGTTTCCGATGGCGAGGATGACGAGACCGTGCTCCCTATAATACAGTCGAGGGTTCCCGTGATCTCAGTCCAGCGCGTCATAATACGGCACAGTAGGAGCGTCGAGTATTCGTATGCGGTACTCGGCCGGTACCTAAAGATGCTGGTTTACGATTCACAGTATTCAAAGTTCTTTCTGGGCGTGCCCGGAGTCCTGCTTGCAGCAGGCGCTCTCGCAGTCATTTTTGACGCCGGCAAGTGGATCACAGCCATCATACTGGCGATCCTCGGCGGAGCGTTCATTGTCAGGGCGTTTGACATCGACAAGACGATAGGATCATTCGGCAGGCTTACTCCAACATCTTTCATCAAAATATTCTCTATAATTGCCGGCGTGCTCATCATACTGGCGTCAATAGCAAACGGCATCTCTAGCATACCGCCTGAAATGCTGCGGGCAGATATGAGCGCGCTTGACGTTCTGGGCAACAGGGTAATAGTAGGCAGCTTTGCAACTGGCACGATAACGCTATTGTGGATCGGCATTGCCACAATCATTGGAGGCGTCCTGCTGAGCGATTGGTTCAGGGGCAGCGCAAGGACAATGTCAGACATACTGCGCCTTGTAGTGCTTGCTTTGCTCTACATACCTGTGCTTCAGTTCACTTCTGTGCTTACTGAAGGCACCAACCCGTTCACGCTGATCTCGTCGCTACTGATCGGACTTGCGGTGTCGCTTGTGGCCGCGACGTTCCTGTACCAGTATTTCAGGAACAAGAAAGGTGGCGAAGTCCTGAAACACTAGGTGAGAAAACATATGGAGCACGGCGACTTTGATCCTCAACAGCAAAAATGGTTCTGCAGCTACTGGATGAGCCAAGAAGAATGGCTGGATATACACGACTATGCCCCGCCTACGCTTCCGCAGGAAGAGTCTGGCGAGGAAGAAGATGAAGACTGATTCTGCAAAAAACTTACAAACAACCTTGCCAATCTCCAACTATTGGTAGACGAGCGTTCGGCCGGCGCAGTTGTGTTCTATCTGGAAGGAACCGCAGAACCGGAATACTTGCTTCTGCACTACAACGCCAACCACTGGGACTTTCCAAAAGGCAACATCGAGGCAGGCGAAAATGAGAAGCAGGCGGCAATCCGTGAGATCCGGGAGGAAACCGGCATCACCGACGTAGAATTCCTCGAAGGCTTTCGCATGGGGATAGACTACAGGTACCGTCACGGGCGCAGGCTCGTCCACAAGGAGGTCGTTCTGTTTTTGGCCCGGACGCGCACTAGGCAGGTGACGCTTTCACATGAGCACATCGGTTTTGCATGGAGGAAATTCGACGACGCTATGGATCAGCTGACCTACCGCAATGCCAAGAATCTGCTGTCGGCTGCAAAGGATTATTTGCGACAGCATTCACTTGCGTACAGATAGGATGCTTTGTTTGATTTCTCTTGCGGCCTTTGCAGGCTGCTTTGCTTCTACTATAGATCTACCGATTATCAAATAATCGGACCCGTTTTCGATTGCATGCACCGCATCGCCTCCTTGCGCTCCGACGCCCGGAGAATATATCGGTAATCTACTACCCGCCACCTGTCTCAATACATCCGGCTGGGTGGCTCCAACCACGATTCCGTCTGCACCCGCCTCCTCGGCTCTCTCAAGAAACGCCCTGTAGAGCCCACGGCCGGCAATCTCCAAGCCATAACCCTCCTTTGACCCCGGGTGGCTCATATAGACAAGCGCAATGACGCCGGCATCAAGCCGGTGCGCCTTTTGCACAAGCGACGCTAGCCCGCCCTTGCCGATAAAGGGGTTTGCTATCACCGCGTCAAAGCCCATCTTTACGAGATGATCTAATGCGACTTCATTCGTGTTTTCAATGTCATTCAGCTTGATGTCTGCGATGGATTGCAGGCCGCAGGAATGTGCAAGCTTGTTTATACGAGATATCTCAGCGGCTGACATCGGGAGGATCAGGTGGAAATTAATCTTGACAGCGCAGACATGCTGCTCTACTGCGCGGATTGTTTTTTCTGCAAACTTGGCAAGGCCGCGCTTGTTCGCCGGCGGGTCAAGGGCAAGGACCACCGGGCTTTTCTTGGCAGCCGCCGCTTTGGCAATTCTTTCGTGGAATGGCCTAGTCATAGGTCTTTACCAGCGGGTGGTCCGCTGCAAGCCTTATCACCTTGAGGTAGACATAGCCGTGTTCGTCCAGCCTAGCTGAAAATGACGGCTGCTCGATCCTCTGGCTAGAGTACCGGAGGAAAGGCTCCTTTGGTTCTTCATCTAGCACGACATAGTAAAAGTATGACACGGTTTCATTATCGGTAGCGCTCATTGTGGCGCCTAGGATTATCCTGCCGCTGCGCTCTTTGAAGAGGAACAGCGGCAGCGGCGGCTCATCATAGATCGTCTTGTATGCGGCCACCTTGGCCAAACTCGCCAACTCTTTCAGCTTTATGACCGTATAGCCAGATTTCTTCTCTACCTTGGCAGACCTTGACAGGACGCGGGGGAATTTTTCCACCTTTAGGATTGGCGAGTAGACAAAAGTGGGGTTGTCTACCGAGCCGGCAAGCAGCACCTCTTCAACGCCGTTGCTCACGCGGTAGGCAAGGTACTGGCCGTCCTTTGAATCGTTGTCAGCATAATAGATGATTGACCTGCCATTGATGATGTCGGTCTGGGCCGCAAGCACGTTGCGCTTTTCGAATTGAAGCGAAAACGCAGGCAGCGGGGTCCTCTCAAGCGCACATACTAGCCTGCCAAAGTCCTTCAGTTCGGCCAATTCGATGTAGCAGGGAGCTTTGAGGGGCAAATCGCAATATTGTTAATACGTGCGGTATTAAAGTCATCGCAATTTGGACAAGCTGTCCGAGCTCGTGAGCAAGGCAAAGGCAATTGTTGCAGGCGACCCAGACAGGGCGTCGCTCTGGCGCGCCTATGTCGCACTGGAATATGCCGTCATGGACCTAAAGCTTAGGCACGGCCTTGAGGGAGAGGATCCGCCCAAGCCGGCAAAAAAAACTGTAGTAGACCTTGCCGAAGCAAGATCGTTGCTTGCGCGCCTTGACCTGTCGTCGTCTGACAAGAAAAAACTGCTTTATGATCTGCGATCCTGCAGAGACGTTGTAAAGGCGATCGTTGCAAGCTATGACCGGCGGTCTATGATGTCATAGAGCTCTGGCCCGGTTCCTATCAAGGTGACCTTTAGGCCGGTTTCGCCTTCGATGTTTTCGATGAATTTCCTTGCGTCTGCCGGCAGCTTTGAATATTCGCGGACGCCTGCGCATTGCGGGTAGAGCACGTCCATTTTGGTCACAGCCAGCTGAGTCGCGCTATTGAGCCTGATGGCCTTCTTGGCAAGGTCCATGTCAAACGGCGAAGCCCTCCTTTGCCTTCCAGTCACGCTGCCAAACTCGAGCCAGCCGCGTCTTTTCGCTTCGTCTTCGCTCAGCTCGTTCTGTAGCGGCCCGCCGCCAACGCGGGTGACGTATGCCTTGAACACAACAAGCACTTCGTCAACCCTTTTCGGTCCAATTCCAATGTCTGAGCAGATGCCTGAAGCAGTTATGTCCTTTGAAGTAACGTAGGGGTAGCCACCATGGAACAATGAAAGGTATGTGCCCTGGGTGCCTTCGACCAGCACGTTTTCTTTGCTTTCAAGCGCATAGTTGACCGAATTGCTCACGTCTTCAACATAGAGCGATAATTCGGGGATATCCTTGGCGAGCTTTAATGTCCTGAGTGCCCTGTCGGCGTTAGCTGGCCCGGTCCCGGTGCCGGTGGTGCCCACCTTGCTCTTGAGGTGATCCTCACCCTTGTCCCTGTCGATGTGCGTTTGTTCGATTATGCCGCACTGGGCATCAACAAATGTCCTGTCGTCGGCCTGAAACATCGCGATTTCCTTTAGAAGCACCTGCGGGTTGACAAGCACGCCCGCTCCTATCAGCAGCCTCGTAGTTGGATTGAGCGCTGCGCTGGGCAGCATGCGCACCTTGTATTCCTTGCCTTCAAAAGTAAATGTGTGTCCGGCGTTTGGGCCCACGCCACCTCTTACTGCAATGACTGGGTTGTCTTTTTTCGCCAGATAAGCAATGATCTTGCCCTTCCCTTCATCTCCGTAAAATCCGCCGACTGTCACGAGGCACGGCATATACGCCTTCTCTCACATGGCGTGGCTATTTAATCCATCCCTGCAACACAAAATAAATTCCCCTCCCGCCGCAACATCTGCGTGAGCAACGCCGCGGGAAACATCATACAGATACTTGCAAACCTGCCGGACTTTTTACGGAAGCCGATGCTGCAGAACCGGCTGAAGGAATTCTATGCAATGAGCGACGAAGACAAGCGCGAAACGATCAGCCTCGCCTTGTCTGCGGCCCCTACGATAGATCCAGCCAAGCTGTCCGTGCTCTTCAAAACGTGGCTTGAAATATTGTCAGAGTTTGAACCGGAAAAGAGGACGGTAATGTTCCAGACATATTGCAGACTGATATCGTCAAACCCGCGCTCCATTGAAAAGCTGGATTTCAAGTCTCTGACTGCAACGTTCCTGTCGCTCGATCAAAAAAAGCGCGAGCAAATAACCGACTCGCTCAAGGAAGTGCTCTTCTCCCTGCCTAACAGGAACGAAATACTGAGCATGGTCCCGGAGGACTCGCTAAAAGCCACTGGCCTGAAATGATCAGTGCTGATGGCCGTGGTGGCTTTCCGGGTTGTCTGGCTTTTTCTCGATCTCGCCTATCCCTTTTTCTAGGCCAAAGAATGCACGCTCGTACTTGCGCAACGCCTTCCTGTGCTCCGGCAGTGACATGTCAAGCCTCATTTCGTTCATTACCATTACAGCATAAGTGGTCCATTCCTTCCAGCAGTCTGCACATGCAGGATACTTCTCTGCAGCCGGGTCATCAACAGGTTCGACAATGGCCTTGCCACATTTCAAACAGGTCTTGCTCATCTGAAGAAATTGATGCTTGTTGGATTTAATAAGTTGTTGAGGTCGTGTAGGAACAAGCATCTGTACAGCCATCAATGTATTGCATATGGAAAGTTCAAAAATATACAATATATCATAAAACTACACTTTTATGATAAGTATTATATGTCATTAAATGTCTGAAATATCCGTGAGAACCCCTGTCCTCATTGCTTCAATCGCATTTCTCTCTCTTGTAACCGCTAACGCCTATGCCATGCAGTTTTCCTTCGACCCTTCTACCGGCGAAACCTATGGCCAGATCGATATCCGCCTGCCAGCTGGTTTGGTGGCTGTGGCACTAGCTGCAGGCGGGCTCTTGATAATCAATGAAAGAAGGAAGGCAAAAGGAATTTGGTTTTCAGACAGCGGCCGACTAAAATAGCGGTTTTTTCATGTTAGAACCGCAGCTGCCACATTTGGAACCTTTTACTTCTGCACCGCATGAAAGGCACACGTACTTTAGCTTACCTCCACCGCTGCCATATCCTGAACCAGAGTCGCCCAGACCAAGAGTCCTGAGCGCTCCAATCTGCTTTCTCCTGATGTAGAATATCAGGCCGATGAAGATTGCGATGTTGACACCAAGGCCGATCAACACACTGCCTGTCAGAAAAGTTACAAGCAGCCCTATTCCAAGGCTTGCGCCTATTACAAGTATCTGGCGCTTCAAAACTGGTTTGAGCGTACTATCCACATGTATTATAGTAACACCTTGACTTATCAACCTATTTCCAGAACAGGCCCGAATCCAGATAACCTTATTATACTTTTGACGACCAAATTTGCACGTGAAGGTTCACTGTCCCGACTGCAAGGGCATTGCAGAGCTGGCAGACGACTTTTCCTTTGTAAAATGCTCCAGCTGCGATTTTGACATGACTTATGGCGAGTACGTAAAGTACATCGCCTACAAGGATGCTCGCTACCGCGACGTCCTTTCAGACTACAAATAGAGTTAAAAATTGGAAAACCTCCATCAATTACACGTTGGTGGAAATTCTATTCGAGCTGCCAATGAACCTGCTTGGGCTTGGGATCTCGGCCTTTATCGGCAGGTTTGCCTATTCGGGCTTCATGGCGGTGGCCAGCCCCAACCTGCTCCGCCTCACTTTCGCCTTTATTTCGATAGCCATTGGGTTTGCGCTGCTTGCAGGCGGGCTCTTTGCAGGAACGTATTCTCAGGCGATAGTCACTGCAGGGCTTGGCGTGCAGGCGCTCGGCTACTTTTTCATAGCGTTCTCGCACAGCCTCAAAACCTTTGACTTTGCCCCTCCAAAGTACTTCCTGCTCTTCCCTCTCGCAGTCACGGGCTTTGTAATACCAGGAAATTCAATAGAACATCTCGTCAGGTCAATTTCTTTTATTCTATTAGTATATGTGTCAATCGAAACAATGGCATCGTATATGCAGAGCAGGAAAACCAGTACCCTAATGATAGGTTCAGGTCTTGGTCTGCTGGCAGGCGCAGAACTCATGTCTTGGTACAACTTTATCTATCCTGAATCATTTTACGTGGCGGCGCTGGCAACCAAGGTAGCCGGCTTTGGTCTCATGTTTGTGCCGTTTTCAAAGTTTGGGTTGGCAAGCGGCTTGGGGAGGATGAATTCGCAGATTGGCAGCGGGCTATAGGACTCATGTGAGCATCATTGCGGACATTCTGTCCACCGCAAGGCAGTACAGCTTTGAAGGCTATGACAACGGCGCGACGGTCACGCACCTGATGCGCAAGGCCAACGTGCCGCACCAGAGGCTCAGCTCCATCGTGTCGACGCTGACGCAGTCTGGCCTGCTAAAGGAAGAATCTGCAAAATACAAAATAAGCGAAAAAGGAATCGAATTCTTAAAGGCGTACAGCGAGTTCAAGGGCTTTGCCGAGAGCTTTGGTCTAAAGATCTAGCTACTCGTCGTCTCCTTCGTCGTCATCGTCTCCGAACTCGTCATCGTCCTCGTCAAACTCTTCCTCGAAATCGTCGTCTTCTGATGACATATATCTCTGGCATTAACCGAATGGCATGATCGTTATAAGTTTTCCCTACTAGGAGGTCTGAGCAGCCTTTTTTTGCTTGCTGGTCTTTTGCCCGATAGTCATTAGACAGCTGCATATGCCTACTGTGCAGCGCCTTATCTCGGGGCCGTCTGGGACCTTTGACACCACTTCAGAGTGGAGCTCCTGAAGGTGGAGGCACTTGCTGCACAGCGGATCGCTATATGGCAACCGTCGATAATTGGGTCGAGCTGTGGTATTAAGCTAACCCAGTCAGCTTTTTATAGCTAGGAATTAAACCTCATGCCAGAATGGGCCGGGTGGACAAGGGTGTCAACTGCAGCGTGGGCGGATGCGCGAATCAGGCCGAGCGTTCGATGAGTGGAACCAAGGCCAGCATGGCTCCGGATCTGGGATTGGGAGGGAGCAAGCGCGTTTACCTTTGCAGGGAGCACTACAAGGAATGGAAAAAGCTCACCAAGGAAGACAGGGACAACGAGAGGGCCAGATGGGCTTAAATTAGATACGTGATTGGGATAGATTATGCGACTGCTGCAGCTCCATTCAGATTTTATCGAATACGAGCCAATTGAAAAAGAGATCAGGGACGCGGAGGACATTGCGTCAAAGTCAAAAGTAAGGCTTGAAGATCTGGTGGTCGCGTTTGTCGCAGTGGAAAACGGCGACGACGAAAGTGTTGCCAAGGCTGCAGTCGGGGAGATCAAAAAGTATCTCGATACAGTCAAGAGCAGCCGGCTCTTGGTTTATCCTTATGCTCATCTCAGTTCAGATCTTGCGCCTCCATCCGCAGCGGTCGGAGTGATAAAGTCTGTCGAAGGTTTTGCAAAGGAGTTGATAACCGATGTCCACCGCGCGCCGTTTGGCTGGACAAAGTCATTCAATGTCAGAGTAAAGGGTCACCCACTCGCAGAAAATGCAAAAGAGATTACCAAGCAGGTAGAGCACGAGCACGCCGGCCACTCGCATGGGGAAAGAGAATCGTCAGCCCTCAAGGCGGAGGAAAAGCTCCAGTCATTCTGGTACATATTGCAGCCTGGTGGCCAGATGACGCCGATAAATGAATACAAGTTCAAGAAACAGGACCAGAACCTGCAGGTGCTATCAAATTATGAAATGGCAAAAAAGAGGGCCGTTGACGAGCAGCCAGCCCACGTCAGGCTGATGAAGAAATTAGCAATAGCCGATTACGAGCCGGCGTCGGACGCAGGCAACATGCGCTACTATCCAAAGGGCAGGCTGATGAAGTCGCTCATAGAGCAGTACGTGACAAGGAGGGTGATGGAATACGGCGGCACCGAAGTAGAGACTCCAATCATGTACGACACAAAGAACCCGTCGCTAGAGAGCTACTTCAACAGGTTCCCCGCAAGGCAGTACAACATCGTGTCTGACAACAAGCAGCTGTTCCTGCGCTTTGCAGCGTGCTTTGGACAGTTCCTGATGGCCAAGGACTTTAGCATATCATACAAACACCTGCCTGTAAAGCTATACGAGCTGACCCGCTATTCGTTCCGGCGCGAAAAAAGTGGCGAGCTGGTGGGACTCAGGAGGCTGCGCGCGTTCACGATGCCGGACTGCCACGCGCTGTGCAGGGACATGGAGCAGGCAAAGCAAGAGTTCCGCAAGCGCTTTGAGCTTTCGATAAGCGTCCTCCAGGAGCTTGGGCTGTCTACCGAAGACGTCGAGATGGCAATCAGGTTCACCGAGGACTTTTACAACGAGAACAAAGAGTTCATCACGGATCTCATCAACCGGTTCAACAAGCCAGTGATGGTCGAGATGTGGAAAGAACGCTTCTTCTATTTCGTCCTGAAATGGGAGTTCAACTATGTCGACGGCCTAGGAAAGGCTTCCGCGCTTTCGACCGACCAGATAGACGTTGAAAACGGCAAGCGCTTCAACTTGGAATTTGTTGAAGAGGACGGTAGCAAAAAGAACCCGATAATACTGCACAATTCGCCCTCCGGCGCAGTTGAGCGCGTGCTCTATGCGTTACTGGAAAAGTCCGCCAAGGTGTCCAAGACAGGAGGCATACCTTCGTTCCCCCTCTGGCTATCCCACACACAGATCCGCGTGATCCCTGTTGGCAAGGAGCATGTTGAATATTGTGAAAAGATATTTGCAGAATTGTCTTCAAATCAGATCAGAGCAGACATTGACGACCGTGACGAAACCGTGGGCAAGAAAATACGCGAGTCAGAGACAGAGTGGATACGCTACACCGTAGTCGTCGGGGACAAGGAAATGAATGCATCGAAGCTGATGGTTCGCGACAGAAACGAGGGCAAGCAGCGCGAAGTCACACTGGAAGAGCTGATAGCAGAGGTAAAGGCGCAGACAAAGGATAAGCCCTATCTCCCGCTGAACCTGCCGACACACCTGTCGAAAAGACCACAGATCATGGTCTAGCGTACGTACTTTCTTGCTAGGATCCTGTACAGCGTCTGGGTTGCAAGCGCCCCTTCGCGGTAGTCATCATTTCTCAATCCTACTTCTACCATGTCCATCCCAATGAGGCGCGCCGACGGGCTGATTGCCTTGACCAACTTTAAAACTTGGAAGGGGTCAAGGCCGAACGGCTCCGGCGTCCCGGTGCAGGGCACGAAGGGCAGATCATAGGTGTCGATGTCAAATGAAATGTAGATCTTTTTACCAGCAGTGACTTTTTGCAGATGGTCCGCGACCGCATCGATATTATCGTGCACCTGCCACGCGTCAAATGTTGTCACGCCATTCTTGATGGCGGTTTCATTCTCCTCCCTGTCAGTCTGCCGGATGCCGATCTGGATCAGGTTCTTGCCGGGGATGTATTCAAGCAAGTGGTAGAACGGCGTAGTGTGGCACATCTTTAATCCCTCGTACTCGGGCTTCATGTCGCGGTGTGCGTCAAAGTGTATCACAACCGGCTCTTCGTTAGCAAGCGCCTTTATCTGGTAATACGACAGCGTGTGCTCGCCGCCGAGCATGACAGGGACCTTGTTCTCCTTGCGCAATGAAGCAACGACCTTTGGGATCGCAGAATCAAGAAATGCAAGTGTTTTTGCAACGCTCTTTGTCTTTGGCAGCCTTAGGTCGCCAAGGTCAAATATGCCGACCATGTCGTAAATGTCGGCCCTTTCGTCAAGAACGAACGTCTCTATCTGGCGCGCAGAGGCAAGCCTTGTCGCCTCCGGACCCCTTGACGTGCCCTTGCCAAAGCTGGTGGTGGCATCAAGCGGCACGCCGTAAACGACGACGTTAGACTCCTTGAGCGAGATCCTCACAGGCGTGTCGGCAAAGCTGTAGCCGGCCTTTGTCCTCTCTGGCACAGTAAAGAGCGGCAGGATGTCCAAACTATCAAGTCTCACCGAGAGCTGATAATAAACCTATGACGCCGGCTTGCTCCAGAAAAGCTCGTCAAGACTCTGCTGCCTGGGCTTGCCAAGCATAGACTTGAAGTCAAAGTTCAGGACAGACAGTATCTGGTCAAGCGTAGCCTCCATTGTCTCTAGATACTTCTCAGTATCAATTTCTTCGGGCCTTGCCAGCTCTACTGGCTTTACTCCTTCGCCGTTCTTTATCTTGACATAGGAAATCACATCGCCCGCCCTTAACTCGCGCCCCTTGTCTGATTCTACCAGCATCTTGGCCGCCTTGATGTGCTGCGGCAGGCCTTTGTATGTGTCAGTGCTCTTGCCGTCGACTGTCTTTGATCCTGTCTTTTTGCCATATGTCCCCAGAGACTTGTTGATGGTGACGTTAAAGCTGAGATCACCGAGCGGGATCTTGAGGCTCTCCAGGCTCTTGGCATTTTCCTGCACAATGTTTTTGATGCTATTCTTGGCAGATTCAAAATCCTTTTCTGAATT
>JBDZWB010000209.1:0-3322 GCA_040255975.1 Nitrosopumilales archaeon | reverse complement strand
TGCCCGGATACGCATCAAGAAAATATTTGGGTCCTGAAAACCCGCCTCCTCCTACGAACAGTATGTTCTTGGCATCGGGGTTGAATACAAATCCAACCGGAAAGAATTGCGTATACAATAGTGCCAGGTCATTTGGGTAATCGATGTACATCTGGCTGTGAAGGTCTCCGTTAAGAAATAGCGAGCGTGTCCTTGATTGCGAATCGCTGTTAGCCGCCCCGGAAGAGGATAATGTGCCAGAGTCAACCACCTGCAACTGGCTATACGGAGTCTCTTCTCTGTGCACGGTACTGCCGAACAGACCAACGCTTGCAGAATCGAATCGACCCAAATCAGGTAGTGAAGCCAGGACGTTAACATCAAGAGGCGCGACTGTAGCTAAAATCACCAGAACAACCAGCAGGCCGGCTAGAATTTTGGGTAGCCTGTTCAATCCAAAGACAGACGCCGGAATTATGAGGGCAAGGCCCAGCGCAAATGTTATTGCTGTAATTTCAAGCGACGGAACCAGCGCAAACACTGTCACAAACGTGCCGGCAATGCTTCCGACCGTGGCTATGGAATAGAGGTTGCCGGCTTTTTTGCCCAGAGTAGAGAGCGTAGTTGCAGCAAGCTTGATCGCGTACGGTGAGACAATCCCCATGAGCACCGTTGGAAGGGCAATCAGGACAAGGGTGGAGGCAACCAGCGCGGGAGTTGAAGGCGAAGACTCAAGCGACCCTTGAATTGCCGGCCAGATAATTAGAGGAATAAACAGGATGTACAATCCTGACGAGAACATTATCGAGCACAGTTTCTGTAAGTTTGCAGGCCTTTCCTTGCTGTCTGCAAGCCTTCCGCCTATATGGTACCCCGCTGTAAGGGCGGCCAAAATGATGCCGATAAGTACTCCCCAAGTGTTTATCGAACTTCCAAAAATTGGGGTCAATAGCCTGCTTGCGGCAAACTCTAGCGCCATCGCCACAAAACCAGAAATGAAAACCAGCGCAGCCAAAATCCAAGAAGCAAGCAGTCTTGATTTTTCGTAATCTCTGTCGTTCCCACCAGTACCCAACGATGAATTGGAATCAGGCGTAGAAGGTGGCAGCAACTATCTAAATGAGGACGGCGAATAAAATAAAGATGTAGGTAGAACAATCCAGTAAAGATAATTTTCTGCAGGCAGAGCACCGAATGCAGCGCAGCTAGTGACAAGAATCTTTAACTGCATTACATTGAAATACAACTCTTGAACTCTCCAATTCCTTGTCAAACGATAATTCCACCGGCATGAAATTCTGCAAGGCTTGCGGCCTTTCATTTTTCCTT
This sequence comes from Nitrosopumilales archaeon, assembly GCA_040255975.1. GTDB lineage: Archaea > Thermoproteota > Nitrososphaeria > Nitrososphaerales > Nitrososphaeraceae > Nitrososphaera. The sequence goes on along the minus strand of JBDZWB010000209.1, from coordinate 2,014 downwards.
TCAGGAAGTCAGGACGATAAGAATGGGCGCTGCCCAAAATGCTTTGGATTGTTAGAATGACTGAATCATGTCGCCATGGTTCAGCGCCTCGCTGACACGTATATCACTTCATTTGTGAAACTGACGTTTCCAGTGGCAGGGTCAACATGCTTCCTAGCAGCATCCACCACTTTTTTCCAGATCTCTTCCTGCCTTGTAGCAGGCAAGCCTGCCATCATGGCGCCAAGCGGGGCGGCAGTGCTGCGGACAAAGTCCACATACTCTTCTGGAGAAGGAGCCTTGAAATTCATTTTACTGCTCTCAATCTTGACATCCTGAAAGCCGGCATTCTCAAATTTTTGCCGGAGGACGTTGGTGTCTGCCAGGCTGAATGGTCCGGGCGATCCGGGAGGAGGTGGAGGAGTTCCTGTTTCCTTTGAAACTATTTCAAACGGAAGGAGAAATGACGGAGCCCTGTCTATGGACGACCACACGGCTGCAGCGATCCGGCCATCAGGGACAAGCGAATCTCTCAAAGTTTTCAGGGTGCTTGCAAGATCTGGCATAAACATCAGCCCAAACCTGCAGACAATGGCATCAACGCTTGAAGAAGGCAACTGAAGCGATTCTGCATCCGCTTCTTGAAATTCAATGATGTTTGTCAGGCCGATTTCCTTTGCCCTTTCTCTTGCTATTGCAAGCATTCGGGGCGAGAGGTCGATTGCGGTAACCTTGCCGGTTGGGCCGACTTTTCTTGCCGCAGTTACCGCTGGTTCGCCGATTCCTGTTGCTACATCCAGTACGCGGTTTCCCTGCCGAATCCCTGCAAGTTCGACTAGCCTGTCAGATACGACCTGGGCTCCTTCTTCGATAACCTTCCACCATCTTTTCCACCCTTCTGCGACGCTATCCCAGCCCTGACGCTGAGCCGACTTGAACTTTTGTGGATCGCTCATTTAGTAAAATGAATATGGATGTATCATATAAAAAGAATCACGATGGGTTCCTACCTATCCCAAGTGTCTTCCAAGAAATGCAAGCGTCTTTTGCCATGCATCTGCAGTCTCTTTAGGAGCATAGTTGTCGCCGGATGGGTTTGCAAACGCATGTCCAACGCCCTCATAGAGATAGATTTCGTTTGTAACCTGTGATGAGTTTAGTGCAGATGCAAACTGTTGTACAGATTCAATTGGAATCGCCTGATCCTGGTCTCCAAAGATGCCCAGAACAGGCCAGCTGATGTTTGAAAGAGAGTCAGGTTCTGTTACCGGCCGACCGTAGTATAGGATGGTGGCTGCAAGAGGATCCTCGGTGCTGTTTACTGCAAGCTGGATGGAAAAGTCACCACCAAAGCACCAGCCGAGCGAGGCTACCTTGCTTGCGTTGACTGCTTCAAGCGACTTGACATAGCTGACTGCAGATTGCAGATTTTCAATTGCGGGAGCAGAATTGTCCCTAACAGAAGATGCAAGTTCCATTGCCCTGTTAGGATCAGTTGCAACCTCTCCGTTGTAGAGGTCAACTGCCAGTACAGCATATCCTTCTTTAGCCAAAATGTCTGCCTGGTTCTTGATGTGTTCGTTTAGCCCCCACCATTCATGAATCATGATTACTGCAGGCAGCTTTTCTTGCACATTGTTGTCTGGGTAAACAAGGTATCCGGTAGCGTTGTCATGATAGCTGACAGAGCTTCCATTTAGCTGCAATTGAGTGTTGTTACTGCTATAGATGTTGTAGCTGTAAGATACGGTGTTGTTGTTCAGATTGGCCTTTGTTGTACTTTGCTGTGCAAAAGCAGGTTTAAAATTTGTGAAGGAATAAGAAAGGGATGCAAACACAAAGAGCGAAATCATTGATGCCATCAACAGCCCATTGTAAATTGGCCCCATGCGATTTGAGCACACGCTTTTCTTTTAACGATTCTGCCTTCAAGTTAGAGAAAAGATACTGATAGCGACATCAACAATAATCAGAGAAATGTTGTGGGTTACTTTTCAATAAAGGATCGAGGATAGAAACGCACCAGCCGGTTCAT
>JBDZWB010000208.1:0-3339 GCA_040255975.1 Nitrosopumilales archaeon | reverse complement strand
AACCTCGATACGAACCATTATCTGTCCGACATGGCCGACATTTTCGGCGACAAGGTCTACCGGGTTACAAAGGAGGGAGGCTACTGCTGCATAGTCATCCCCAACGAGGTGGTAAATGGCACTATACTTCCGCTGCCACACATGCTGCTATCTAGGCTGGTGCAACCATTTGGCAAGTGGAATTTGCATGAAGAGATAATCTGGCACAAGGTGACAGGAGGCACGAATCGCTACGGATCGTTTGTAATAAATCCATACCCGAAATACTATCGTGCAAACATCATGCACGAATTCATACTGATATTGCGCAAGGGTGATGTCAACAGCGGACGAACGCGAAGGAATAACGCGCTGCCTGCGACGCATGAAGAGTGGACGAAAGAGATCGCAAATTCAGTATGGCACATCGCTCCTGTCCCGCCCGGATACATCGACCATCCATGCCCTTACCCTGAAGAGATCCCGTACCGCCTGATGAAGCTGTATTCCTATGAAAATGATGTTGTGCTTGACCCATTCAATGGCAGCGGCCATACCACTAAAGTCGCTCACCACTTTGGCCGCAAGTACGTCGGAATAGACCTTGTCAAAGATTACGTCCACCTTGCCCGGTCAAGGATAGAGAAGGAGCCCCTTCACATACGGGATGAGGCACTCATCGCCAATTGGAAAAAGATCCCCTCCCATTATAAGAAACGCTAGATGTTTTTATTATGGGTCGTCCCTTTTAGTAAACATGGGTCAAGAAACAATAAAGTCGGAGCCAGTAAGTCGGCTGTTACAGGGCAAGAATTTTGGTTACATAGCAACGTTGATGCCTGACGGCTCGCCACAGGTCACGCCGATATGGATCGACACAGATGGTGAGCATGTTCTCGTCAACACTGCAATAGGTAGGCTAAAGGATGAAAATGTTATGCGAGATCCCCGCGTAGCCGTAGCTGTCTTTGATCAGTCCAATCCTTACAACATGGTGACTATTCGCGGCAAGGTGGTAGAACGTACCACAAATGGCGCTGAAGAGCATATTGACAAGATGGCGAAAAAGTATCTAGGCCTTGACAAATATCCTGGCCGCGCTCCCGGGGAAAAGAGGATCTTGCTAAAGATCAAGCCTGACAAGATATTTCACATGAAGCCGCCTCGCTGATCATGTGGGGCGGGTGTTGCGCTCTTTTAGGAGCCGCCCAAGCGCCTTTTGTCGAATGGCAGCTTCCACATACTGGTCGTCACATCCTTTGCATACTGAATAAATGGCTGCACTGTCTTGGCTAGGTGTTACCACCTTTTCCCACCGCAAACCAGAGTCGTTCTTTGAGCAGATGACACATCCTTTTTTGCCATCAAGGGCCGAGCCGTCTGCACCTGTGTACATCGCATACATCTCGTAGCCATCGTCGGCAAGCGGCTTCCACTGCTTTGAAAACGACTCCACCATTTGTGCATCAAAGCCAAGCGATTGGAGCCGTTCTGCATGCTCTTCCAGAGAAAGCATTATGCAATAAAAAGTGAAGGGGGTTAATAATCTGTAGGCAATTTTGTGTAACAGGCTATGACATGCACTGGTTTAACTGCTGTTTTTCGCATTTTTGGATAGATGCATCCACACACGAAAAAGGTAGTCATGATGACTGCCATTTCGCTTGGCATAATCATGTTTGCATTTATTATGCCTGTGTATGTTGTTCCGGCGGCACTTGCTATTTCAGAAGTGGCAAGCTGTACAGACTATAGTTGCGCTAACGCGGCTTTTTCAAAATGCGGCGGGTTCTCATCCTCGGACCAGAATTCGTCAGACTTTATGAGCTCATGGAAGAAGGGGATGGAGGGAATGATGTGTATGATGGGCATTGATACAGGTAGCTCGACCGATACCTCTAAGGGCCGAATCACCCTTAATAAGGTGTGACAACCAAGATAGGGCATGTCGACGGCGGCGACTGGCTCCAAAACTCCCAGAACGCACCGCTGCAACCTCTGCGGGAGGGTTTTCGACACAACAGAATTGCTTGAGGCACATATGCGTATGGAACATGGCAAGAACAGCTCTCCCCCTGCAGGCGTAGGATAAAACAATTAATTTAGCTTCAGGGAATGAACGGTACCTTGGCTGCCAAGATATGCGTCTCTATAACACCAGAAGACGTTGATTCAATAGCAAAGCAGTCAGCCCGGGCTTTCGAACTCGGAGCCGATTATGTTGAGATCCGATTCGACTTTCTCAAACCGGAGCAGCTACAGGCTGCGATCGATGCTGCGAAAGGCATAAGGAACAAGGCTGTCTTTACTGTGCGTTCGACGGACCAAGGCGGTAAATTTGCAGGGAGCGAACAGGATCGTGTTAAGTGGTTGTACCAGATGGCTGAGCAAAGGCCGATGTTGCTTGATGTTGAGCTTCAGACCCTTAAGAATAATGACGAGCTGGCAGACTTTTTAGAAAGCCAAAAGACGCCTTTGCTTGTCTCTTGGCACGACTTCCAACAGACGCCGCCACATGAGAAGCTAGCCGATATACTATCTGAAATGAGGATTTATAGCAACTATGTCAAATTAGTGACCATGGCAAGGAGCGTAGAGGATTCGTTGAGGCTCATAGATCTGTATGAAACGGCAGTTGGGCTGCATCCAATCTTTTTTGCGATGGGTGATTCGGGCATATTGTCAAGAGTGTTGTGCATCATTAACGGCAACGCACCGTTTACCTATGCTAGTCTTGAGAAGGCAGTTGCGCCAGGTCAGCTCACCGTAAAACAGATGAGAAAGCTATACGATAGAATGAAGGTGTAGTCCATCCGAACACGCCTAGCCTTTTATTTGATATTGCATCATCTTATTGTTGGATGTACGCCTTCCGTCATATCCCTTTGGTAGACCAGACCATTCAGACCGAGGGCTGCATCCTTTCTCATACCCTGTTTCTTTGAGGTTATATATGGCAGACGCAGATATTTGCTCCTAGGCAAATGCAAGGATCGACAAAGACGTACTGCATCATAGGCGACCCCATCCAGCATTCACTCTCACCTGGAATGCAAAACGCTGCATTTGCTGCACTCGGACTCAACTGCACATATATCGCCTTCCGAGTCCCTGCAAATGAATTGAAAGAGTCGATCGAGTCGCTGCGCAGCATAAACATTGCAGGTTTCAACGTGACGGTGCCACACAAGGTCGAGGTGATGAAGTATCTTGACGAGCTAGACCTTTCTGCAAAAAAGGCCACCGCTGTCAACACAGTCAACAATATCGAAGGAATATTCAAGGGTTACAATACCGACATTGACGGCTTTATCGAGCCATTGCATAAGCGTCATGTGGACTTTAACAATATGCAAGCGC
>JBDZWB010000023.1:0-13200 GCA_040255975.1 Nitrosopumilales archaeon | reverse complement strand
AGCTGCGATCTTTACGCCTTCTCCATACCGCAATATGGGATAGGAGCGAATTCTGAAGTGGCTTTTTTTTGGCTATATGGCGGTGGTGCTGCTGCAGCTGCTGCAGCAGCAGCTTTTTTTTGCCTGCCGCGGCAGAGGGGGCCTGTTTTCTCGTCAGCTGCAGAACGGTTTATTCGGGTAGGCTACAACAAAACGGGTAAGTCTATTTAAGGCACATCGATAATTGTCTATCCGCATAAAACTGGCGATCGCATCTTGAGCCCCGGGGCGGAAAACGGTAAAATTTTTGCAAAATTGCCAAAATGCATATGCCTTTTCCAAGGCCTGCATATAAGGCAGTGGAATTCGCGCAAGGGGTACGTTGATTAGGTCATTCTGCCGAGCTCACCTAGAGGTTAGAATAATCTCACACCATGTTTAACATGCGACATAGGGCAGCACCGTCTGGTGATGCTGGGATGTCAGGCATTGGAAGACTACGGGTATTGACACAGTCAAAAAATAATGACGACGACGCTTTGGTGGCGGCGGCCAGGAACAACAACATGGACGAAGGCGTGATTGCGTTTGGGCTGTGGCTCAACGACGGTGAGCCCAGAGATTCGCCGTCACTCCCGATTACCATGCAAGAGTTCCACCGGGACAAGGCGGTCATTCTGCGCGACAACATTCTGAAGAAGAGGGAGGTCACGGTCAGGATTGTGGACGGCGTGCCATCGTGCACCGAGTGCGAGTCGGAGGACTGCATTCACGTCGGCTTTGCAATCTGCGTGGAGCAGATGAAGCGCCGGTCAAGGCTGGAATAGGTGCGCCATGCGGATCCAGGAATGTCCCAAGTGCAAAAGGACGTTCACTGCCGCAAACAACTTCAAGGGGCGCGGCTATGACACCGAGTCGCTGGTCATCTGCCAGTGCGGGTATTTTGTGCAGGTACCGACGACCTGACGCTGGCGGCCTTGCTACTGCAGCAGTAGTAGCTCGTCTGGGCTGTAAAAATCGTCGCACGAGCTGCAATAGTATCCTACGACTTTGTTGAACAGGTCCAGCGCGTCGCTTCCGGCGCCGACGACGTCTGGGCCGCGGCTGAGCTCCTGCGCCATGTCTTGCAGCTTGTAGCCGCAATCCGGACAGTTTCTCTGCATACAATCTTACAGCTGCACCCTACACTATTTAACAGGATTCACCCAGGCATGGAGCCTACGCCAAGGACGGCGTTGCGCGCGCGAGCAATACTACTACTAATATAATCTTGGCATGCAGGATCAGGCGGCGGCATATACATAAAATGAGAGGAGTCGCTGGCGGCTTTATTTCTTCCACAAACGTCTCGGCGACGCTTTCAATCATTGTCGCCAGGATCTTTTATGCCGTGAACTGGTTCAACGTCGCGGCGGTATTCCCGCTCATCGCGCTTGACTTTGAGCAGGACATCGCGCTCTTGGGATCGATATCCGCGGCGTTTTTCATAGGGGTGGGCGTATTCCAGGTGCCGGCGGGGATATTTGCAGCAAAGTATTCCCCCAGGACCTCGGCGATACTTGGGATAGCCATGTCGTCGCTTGCGGCCCTCCTCTACGGCTTTGCGTCGGAGGCGTCGCAGCTGGTGTGGCTGCGGTTCATAGTGGGGGCGGGCATGGCCTTTTTCTTCAGCTCCGGCGTCGTGCTCATTGCAAGATACGCGGGCGCGAGATCATCCGGATTTTCAATCGGCCTCATGAACTCGGCGCACTCGATAGGCGGGATCATTGGGATATTTGCGTGGATAGTGATAGCCCAGGTGTTTGGGTGGAGGCCAAGCCTGATACTGGGCGGGGCAATCGGCATCGCGACGGCCGTAATGATGGTCGTGGCGATACCAAGGCGGCCCGAACCGCCGGCGGCGGCCAGCAGCGGGGGCGAGGGTAGGGATTCTTTGCCCAAAGAAGAAGAGGAAGAAGAGGAGCCGCGAGGGGGAGGCAGCAGCAACAGCGGCAAAAGAAGAAAAAGAAGATGGCTGAACATCTCGGAAATCTGGAGGATACTGTCAAACCCGCCGCTGGTCGCCCTTGGCCTTGTCCTGACGGGGGTCCAGGCTGCGTGGGCGCTGAACGTGACCTTTATCGTGGTGTACCTCCAGAGCCTCGGCATCCCGCTTGAAAGCACGGGGGTGATTGCAAGCCTGTCTCTGATAACTGCCATCGTATCTGCGCCTCTGATTGGCCGGTTTTACGACAGGACAGTAAGGGACGCAAGGATGATTCTCCTGATATGCGGCGTTGGCATATGCGCCGCCCTTGCAGCAATGTCCGTCCCGGTCCTGCCCGTCATAATCGCCGCAACCGTTGCCCTTGGATTTTTTGCCGGCGGCGCGTTTACAGTCGCCTATGCCAGGGCGCGCACCATGAGGACAATCGACGACCAGGGATTGTCATTGCCGCAGCCCGAAGAAGAAGGGAACAACAACAACAACAGGATATCACGCGACTCTGCGCTGAACGTGGCCTGGATAAACGGGCTCTCGCTTCTTGGCGTGGTGTGGATGCCCCTCGTGTTCTCGCTTGCAGTGAAATCATGGGGGGGAGGAGGGTACCAGAGCGCGTGGATATTGTCGGGGGTGCTGACTGCGCTGTTTATCTTTATCCCGCTATACAAGGTGAGGACTACGACGACGACGCATCAGGCGTAGATTCCGCGTTGCTATAGCGAACTATAAATAGTTATAATACGCTATAGGTAACGTGGATACAACGATCCAGATAGACAAAAAGACCCGGGACAAATTAAGAGATCTCAAGATCCACCCCCGGGAATCCTATGGCAAGGTAGTCAAAAGGCTGCTGTCTCTGAGGACTGACGAGGGGGAACTGAGCGACGAGACAATAAGGGGGATAGAGCAAAGCCTCGAAGACATCAAATCCGGCAGGACGCTGTCAATGAAAGAAGTCAAGCAAAGACTGAAGATCAAATGACTTTTGAAGTAAGATGGACGGAATCCTCATTCAAAAAGCTTGAAAAGCTCGATCGCCAGATTCAGCGAAGGATAGTTGAAAAGCTTGAAGAATCGGCCGAAGATCCGTATGCCACTGCAAAAAAGCTCGCCGGCGTCAACCTTTACTCTATAAGGGTTGGCGATTACAGGGTGATTGTGAGCATCGAGAGGAACAAGATGATTGTCTTTGTTATTGATCTGGGGCATAGAAGCAAGGTTTACGGAAAGCTATAGTTTCGGAACGACAAGCCTTGGCAGGGATTTGCGTGCAGACCTTCTAATCTGGTTTACCCCTACATTTTAGCCAATAATGATAATTTTATTGCTTGTCCACAAAAAGGAGCTTTCGCTGAATCTGATCTTGGAGTGGCATGGAAAGCTCTTTGCAGAGACCAAGCCCGACATTGCCGGCAGGATAAGGAAGAGCAGGGTAGGGATTGCGGGAAGCAAGTTTACTCCGCCGCCTGCAATAGAAGTCTACCCGATGCTGCAGGATTTCTTTAGGTGGTACGGAAAACATAGGGACGTGCTGCATCCGGTAGAGCTGGCGGCCCTTGTGCACCTAAAGTTTGTAACGATATACCCATTTTCGGATGGAAACGGCAGGATGTCGAGGCTCATGATGAATTTTGTCCTGAAGGCAAAGGGCTATCCAATGCTGAATGTCCCCTATGAGGGAAGGAACAGCTATTACAACGCGCTGGAACGGGCGCAGGTGGGCAAGAACGAAGAAGAAGATGTTTTCATATCATGGTTTGCAAGAAGGTACGTCAAGGCGCACAAAGAATACTTGTGAAATTGCAAGAAAGGGATCAGCAACATCACGATACCAGATATATCCCATGACGTCGCCTATGTCTGAAACGCCGATCACCCTTTTATCGACCCGTGATCAAATTCCTGCTCTTCGGGGACCAGTACTATTTCGCCCCCCACCCAAAAAATCATCTGCCGCGCATCTGCTTTTTCCTCTATATGCCGTTCACGTTATCGACATCCCCATCCGGCTCGATGGCGCCCGTCACAAACACCAAAGGATCAAGCTCTAGGTCCATCAGAGCCCCGCGGCAATCATTCCTGCTAAAAGGGCTCCGGCAGGGCCGCCATCCAGAGTATGCATGCTGTGGCAGTCAGGCCCGCAAGGAAGAATCTGAATCTGCACTCAGGGCAAGTGGAAACATTATTTCCTCTTCCTCGAAGAAATGAGTTCTCAGATTCTGGATGAATTCGTTTGTTTTCTGCACTGCCTCTTTCTGCGGCATGGCCGCCAGCTTTGGAATCGTTTTCTTGACAAAATCCACAATCCAGTTATGCTCCTGCGCGATTTTGACGGATTCTCCTGATCGGTCCCTTGCTTTGTGCATGATGACTCGCATGACAACTGCCTCTTCTTCTACTGCATGCTGCACTATGGGCTCGGCCAGCTCGTGGAGTATCTTTAATGATCGTTCGTTGACTGCGCCGATTGATTCCAGTTCCGCCAGCCGGGACTCGATTTGCCGGTGCTCTTTTTTCAGCCGCGCTATTAGGTCGGGTATCGGCTCGTCAAAGTTGATTTTGTAGCCCAAGTCAATCCCCTTCCAGTAATAATATGCTCCTCATCTTGTTTATCTGTTGTGTCCATTTTGCGGTCGGATGAAAAATGATGCCCCGTACTGTACTCTCGGGCTACTAGGGATTTCGCGCCGTTGCATATTCTTCAGCATCCTGATTCACTTCAGTGAACCTAATTATCATCTCAAACCCTTAAAGCGAATAATAATCCCAAAAGTACAGGACAGCTTTGTCAGTCGCTGACTATCATCAACCTGCAGCGCAGCAGCTAGCTTCTGCCAATGATGACGATGACGACATCAGCGGCATATTGAAGGACGATTCCATGACGTTTGCAGAGAAGGTTCTGAGCATAAAGTCTGCAGATCGTTCCAGGGGCGCCAGACGCTTGGCTGCAGGCGACATTGCAATAGTAAATGTAGACCTTTCAATGGCGCAGGACAGCACCGGCCCGCTGGCCATCAAATCCCTGAATGAAATGAGGATTGACAGGCTGCACGACCCGTCTAGAGTCCTTCTGATAATAGATCATACGTATCCCGCGGCTGACGAAAAGGTTGCTAACCTGCATGCCATGATGCGGGAGTTTGCCGCAGAGCATGGCTGCATGCTGGTTGAAGGAACGATTTCCCACCAGCACATACTGGAATACCTTGCCTCGCCGGGCATGACGATACTTGGGGCAGACTCCCACACCTGCCAGGCAGGATGCGTCGGGGCGTTTGCCACCGGGATTGGAAGCACAGAAGTCGCCGCCATATGGGCATCTGGGAAAATGTGGCTCCGCATCCCAGAGAGCATCAAGGTGGTCCTGTCCGGCAGCCTGGGGAGGGGAGTGTTTGCCCGGGACCTGATACTGGATTTCATTGGGAGGATGGGCGAGGATGGCGCAAACTATCAGTCCCTTGAATGGTCCTTTTCAGACGACCGGGTGAGAAGCGAGTTCACCATGGATTCCCGGGCGTGCATAAGCAACGCCTCCATGGAGTGCGGGGCAAAGACTTCGGTGTTTCCTTTCGACGAAATAGCCAAGGAATACCTGGACCAAAATCCAAGGCTGCTTGGCCAAGATCCTCTTTTACAGATAGAGCCGGGCCAGGCCGCCAGGTATGCCGACAGGATGGAAATCGAATGCGGCAAGATACAGCCAATGGTCGCAGGGCCGGACCATCCCGATGCGGTCCATGCCGTAGACGAGATTGCGGGACTGGAAATCGACCAGGCCTTTATCGGCTCTGCCACAAACGGCAGGATTGAAGATCTGGAAGTTGCAGCGCGCATACTGAAAGGGAGGAAGGTGCACAAAGACACCCGGTGCATAGTGACGCCTACCTCTGTCAGGGTGTACGAGGAGGCGATCAAAAGGGGGTACGTGCAGACCTACCTTGAAGCCGGAGCAGTGTTTACAAATGCAACGTGCGGCGCCTGCGTAGGCACGCACCTTGGCGCTCTTGGAGAGGAGGAAACGTGCATTTCTTCGTCTTCCCGGAACTTTGTGGGCAGGATGGGCGCCCTGACCTCTACTGTGTATCTCGCCTCCCCTGCCACGGTTGCCGCGTCCGCGATAGAGGGCAGGATAGCGGACCCTAGGAGGTACCTGTGAAATGACTGCTGGCGACGGCGGCGGCGGCAATTATTCAGACTCTTTTTTACTGCCTGCGCCTCCGTCGCCTGAACCTCAGCAGCCGCCGCTGATTCCGTCGTCCACTCCAAGGGGCAGGGCGTGGGTCTTTGGCGACGACATCAACACGGACATCATAATCCCGTTCAGGTTCAAGAGCAGGACAAACGACCCGTACGAGATGGCAAAGTATGCCATGTATGGCGTCGACCCTGACTTTCACAAAAAGATAGCCAGGGGGGATTTCATCGTTGCAGGAGAAAACTTTGGGGGAGGATCCAGCAGGGAGCAGGCCCCCGTGGCCCTGAAATACGCCGGCATATCTGCAGTCATTGCAGAGAGCTTTGCAAGGATATTTTACAGAAACGCCTTTACAATCGGTCTTGTGGCCCTTGAAATCCCCGGGATAAAGGGCAGGGTTGTACAGGGGGACGAGCTGCAGGTGGACGTGGGCAGACTTGAAGTTGAAAACCTGCGGACGCACGAGCGTTTTTCTTCCGCCCGCCAGGTTCCGGAATTCATGCGCAAGATGCTGCTTGAAGGAGGGTTGGTAGAATACTACAAAAAGAACCAGCGGTTCCCATGGGACAGTAAAGATTATGGTGGATAGCAACTGTAGTGGGGCGTGTGCGTTTTTGATGCAGTTTGGTACCATTTAGGGACCGTTTTGGTACTATTTTCCACTCTCTGATGTGCTCAAAATTCTGCACAATTCTACTACATTTTGAGCGTGAAAAATGATACAATTTTTGCGGCAGAATAAGAGAGCCACCCCTATCAAGCCATTGCTACTGCAGCAATGATAAGCCGCATTAAAGTAAAGGACTTGTCAAATCCTGCTTCCGTTCTCAACTCTACCCCGTTGTTGTAATTTTGCACTAATGTATGATGCAAAAGTATGATTCCTCCAGCTAATCCTATACTCCGCCAACAAACCCTGCGGTAATTACTATATCCCGCAATGTTTACATTCTAGCACAAATCGAGTGCCCTTTCCAAGAATAATTATGCGATCAGATTATACGCTATGGTCTAGCAGAACGCGTTCAAGCGCGCAGTGAGGAAGCTTGAGGAAAGGGGAACTCGGTCAAATGTTTAGCGAGTTTTTGAGCACTGTCAAGCTGTTGTGGCTGCTTGAGGGCATATGTATATATCCACTCTGCACTAGCAACCAGAGTTTACATATTGCGTATTTTAGTAGGTTTTTTATAAATGGGCAAAGAAAAGGCTTTTGAAACTAGGTTAGAGATTGCGTTGATAGTGGAAATAAACTGCATCTCAGATCTGAGCCTGATCGAGTATGCAGCCATCTAATTATTTGCGGAGTAATAATGTCATAGTCTTTATTCTAATTGGCATAATATTAACATCTGTAGTTTCGCTCGTCATACTATATTCCCTGCAAGTTCAAGAATACGCGCAACTTGAGAATAGTTTAAGAACTCGGCTCAAAGAGGACTTGTTAACAAGATCAAATCATATTTCAAAGATCACATCACAGCATTTGCTTGAAATTGCGCATACAACAGAAATCATAGCAGATGACATGGCTCTTCTGAATGCGGACAAAAAACATTTTGATACACTGGTCACATCTGCTCTGGATTCAGTAAGTGCCATTAATACATTTTATATTTTTGACCAAAATGGTATCTTGCTATATTCAACTAATAAAAATCCGGAAGTACAAGCTCTTATTGGAACTTCATTTTCGGATCATATTGCTTTTATTGGTGCAAAGGACGCATCTAGCACTTTTGTATCGCCCCTAACAAAGGCCATCAATGACAATTCATCAAGGATCTTTGCATCTGTGCCAATAACTGATCCCACAACGAACGAATTTCAGGGTGTAGTGGGAGCATCGATTCTTAGTGAAGTTCTAGCTACATCGATAAGAAAAGATATTGCTCTTGGGAATTACTCGGTAACACTTGCCGATCCTAAGGGGTATGTCATCGGTTCGTCTGACCCTGGAGGAATTACTATCGGAACCCATATACTCTCTGAAGAAGTGTTAAGATTAGTTCCGGAATCGATTCGTGGGAGCTTTGCCAGTTCCTTGAGTGATGCAATCCAAGGGCAGTCAGGAGTTTATACCATAGATTTCAATGAGCTTGGGATAGACAATTCTGACATGACTGCAGATGTAGCGATGCTTGGATATTCTCCAGTTGTTGTTGATGAGCAAGTTGTAATGATATCATTCGTTGTAGAGTCTGCCAATATTCAACGATTATTAGTAGAAAGTGAAGATACAATCTTGTCTACGACATTTATTGTAATATATCTTATTTTAGTAATCATGGCACTTTTTGCAGCAGTAATAATAGTCATCAACAGGGAACTCATAAAGAGACTTGCAACATCAACTGTTGCATTAGAGGAAAATAATCAAGAGCTGAGGAAAATTACAAATGAACTCATCAATAAATCTGCGAAACTAGAGGAAGCAAACCGTGCCAGAGACGAATTTTCTGCAATGATAACGCATGAGCTCAAGACACCACTGGTGCCGATAATTGGTTATGCAGAACTTTTTCTCAGGGGGCGACTGGGAGATCTAACTCCATATCAGCAAAGCAAAATTAGAATCATTCATGATAGCTCATTATCCTTATTACGTCTTATTTCAGACCTGCTAGACGTACGAAAGCTGGAATTGGGGCAACTACGACTAGATCTAGTTGATGATGTATCTGCCCATGTTGTAATTAATAATGCTATGGAATCAATAAGACTATTGGCAGCTTCTAAAAATGTTGCTTTATTATTTGATAAAGAAAATGGTGATGGAAAACCAATCTTGGTAAAAGCGGATCAGAAACGGCTAGAGCAAGTGCTTGATAATCTCGTTACAAATGCTATCAAATTTGTATCCGGAGACACAGGAGTCGTGAATGTTTCTGTAAGAGAAAGCGACGGAACTGCAATATTTGTTGTTGAGGATAACGGCATTGGAATACCCTCTGATAAATTCGAAAACCTATTCAAAAAGTTCTATCAGGTTGATACATCTGCAAATAGGATTGCTGGAGGAAGCGGTCTTGGTCTTGCAATATCAAAGGGAATCGTCAATGCTCATGGAGGAGAAATTTGGTTTGAAAGTAAGGCGGGAATAGGATCAACTTTCTATTTTTCAATTCCTCTATCTTCGAATGGAACAGACACCAAAGGCGGGCAGCCAAGAATCGATCTTAAATGAAGTATGTTCTATTGGTGGATGATGATGGGGATGCCGTAGAATAGGTAGAGACAATATTGAATTAAGGTAACTATGACGATGTAATCCCATAGAAAGGTCAATGCTTGGAACTATTGAAATAATACTTGATTCAATCTACATCTATCATTATGATCGACAGTATCTACTAGTAGATAGAACCTAACTCAGTATTTTTACGTAGTAATGGCCCGTGCTAGTAAGTATTATATAGAAAACCTCGGTCACTCAGTATTATTGAAAATCTTGGTTGCAGAAGACGAATCCAAGATATCGTCTCTCTACCAAGATGTTCTTGAAAAAAGAGGACATGAAATTCTGGTTTCGGCAGATGGTCAAGAATGCGTTGACATCTACAACAAGGAGCTTAAAAGGTTCAAATCTCTTAATCCTTCTGCAAGACTTACGTCCAATACCCCCTTTGATGCGGTAATACTTGATTACCAAATGCCCAAGATGGATGGTTTAGAAGCTGCGAGGAGAATACTGGCCGAGAACCCTCATCAGAGGATAATATTTGCTTCTGCATATGTTGAAGAAGTCTTGCACGACGTGGTCAAGAATCTTGGGCAAGTGGTGGAGCTTCTTCAGAAACCATTTGGGATTGACGTTCTTGTCGATACTGTTGAAGATAAGGAGATCTATGAAGGTTTGAAGGCACTAAATGCTCGCGTCGATGAAATGAGAAAATCCAATATCAGTCATGAGGAGATAAGGGACATATACGCAGGACTCAAGAAATTAATGAAGGGAAGGATCTGATGGTGCCGGAAGACCTTCCATCAAACAGAATAGTTCGTGCACTTGGCAGAGCCCTCGATGTGCTTGGCACGCCCGGAAAACAGGCAGTATTTGACGAGCTCGTGTCTGAGCAGATAGACTGGGAGAAGGACGAGGATTCTGTTATGTTGGACCTGGAACTCTTTTTCAAACAGCGATTCGAAAAGGGCGCTTCGTATCTTATCTCAAGGGTCAAAGAAGAATTCGTAAAAGGCGAATAGCATAAACTTTTGCAAACTAATTTGATGCTGTTTGTTCAAGCATGTTTAGCGCAGCATCAGGCTTTGCTTGCAATACTTCCACTATCTCTGTCCAGCTAATCTTATCTATGCCATCAAATCGCTTCAATTTTTCAATAATATTCAGCAGATCATTATTCTCTCTGAACAATACATCTGCCACGATGTTCATAT
This sequence comes from Nitrosopumilales archaeon, assembly GCA_040255975.1. GTDB lineage: Archaea > Thermoproteota > Nitrososphaeria > Nitrososphaerales > Nitrososphaeraceae > Nitrososphaera. The sequence goes on along the minus strand of JBDZWB010000023.1, from coordinate 2,641 downwards.
TGTTTTCTCCTATTATAATCTCGACAGAGATAACATCTTGTTCTTTTAGGATCTTGTTGCCTACACCCTTTGCGGTTCCTCCGCTGTTTGTAGAAACGAGCAATATCGCCCTCCTGAATCCAAACTTTTCATACTTTAGCGTATATCTTGTCGTGAGGAAATCATTCTCGAGCCTTTTGCGCCGTCTCTGGACTGTTGTTACCGGAATGCCAAGCTCCCTTGACAATGATAGAACCGACAGCCTTTCCTTGGAATTTACGAGATGTTTCAGTATCTTTATGTCAAAGCGGTTTAGTTTGAATGAATCTTGGGACAGATTCCTTTGCCCCTCGCTGCTATTTGGCAATTCACTGATGACCTTTTGGTATTCGAGCAGCGCTGCTTCAAGGACATTATCGGAAAAAGTGCTCATTGAAGTCTCGTACACTCCTAGCCGAGTCAGTTCATCTACAATGCTTTTTCGTAGCATGGCTTCCATCTATTTCTCATCTTCTTGTTGTCACTGAAGAAAACCTGTTGGAGTTGCTAGCAAATACACAAGAATCTACCATCATATACTGTATAAAAGCAGGCTTGCCGCATTTTTTCAGTGTCGTGTTGCTGTTATTCATATCACATTCAATTATGTAACAAACACTTTCACATACCAAGTCATTTTTTCAAACTCTGGCTGCATGAACTTCATGTAATCTTCTGATTCAAATCTTGGAAACCCTCGGTTGAATGACTGGAAGAAGACTTGGTTTGATTGGAAGATTGATTTTATCACGACTCTTCTTCGATTTTTCAATGTCATAACAGCGTCCACACAAGTCATTGTATGATACATCTATAGATTGATGGCAACGCGCGCACAACATATCAATCACTTTGAGAGTTTGTACATGCTCGTGAACATGGCGCATGAATTACTGCGAACTTGTTTATTTGCAACTTTGATCAGATGATAATTAGCCGCTGAACTATATCTTGATTATATCCGGAATTGGAGGTCTTTTTAGACAGTTTATTGCATAAAGAGTTGTTTTGATGCTATATAGTGCAAGTAATTATGTAGTACACACACGCATACACACACCTAATAGAATGTAGTTCGTTATAAGGCATCAAGAGTAGGAACCAAAATATTATAACGATGCAAAAGCAACAATGCTTATTGCCTTGTGAGGATTAAAACAATTGAAATTACCTTCTTACGGAGTTATTTTAGTGCCACATGAGGCAACAGGCAACGTAGGCTCAGCTAAACGCAAAGGCGGTAGGCAGCTCGAAAAACTCTCCGACGTAAAGGTTACGCTTGACGTCATCTCCCAAAACCCTTCAAGATATGCAATGATGGTTGTGTCTTCACGGGTCGTAGATCCACCGGCTCTTGACATGATAAGACAGGTAAAGAAAGTCAACCCGCACATCAAGGTCTTGATCGCTCTAGACAATAGAGATGATAGTAAAACCCTGCAGGGTGTGCCATTTATCGACAATATATTACCAAGGTCGATAGAATCACTTGATTTGTCTCTGATTCTGCCTCTTGCAGACCGCCATAGCGAAAAAGCTACCCTTCTATCAGAATTGAGTTCTCTAGGAGCAGAGCCTGACAATTTTCAGCAATGTACCATTGAACAGCTACGTGGTCTGGTCGCCGGCCTCAGAAACCTAATAATAAGAAATGGAGCGCCTGAGAGGTCATCACTATCAGGTACGGACAAGAAAATTCTAGAAGAGCTACTTCTATCAAAAGGAAAAACCTCTTCTCCGACCCTGTCAAAAAAACTGCACATCCCTCTTACCACATTGCAGCGCAAGCGCAAAAGGCTCGAGAATGATTTCCTCACGACAAGATATACGCTAAAGTATGAAAAGTTTGGATTCAGGAGGGCGATATTGCTTATCAATACGGTCAAAGGCAACAATGAAGACGTGGGCGAAAAGCTGCTTTCTTTCAAAGAAGTGCTTTCAGTACACAAGTCGATTGGGATAGATAACATCGACTTACACGCAGAGGTCCTAATCAAAGACAACAGTGAATTGCTCTCTCTCATAGAGACGGTCAAAGCGATGAACGGAGTAAAGGATGTAGTATGGAGCGAAACTGTCATGGAGATAGGCAATAACATTAATGCGATGACGAGGATCTTTAGCCCCTAGCTACCTGCAGTCTCCTCGATTATTCTTGCCGCCTTCCTGTAGGCTTCCAAGTATGCTCTACCTTTATCGGTCGATACCCACTTGCCCTGTATCTCCTCGACAAGCCCTTTTTCAAGCAAGATTTTATGGTAACTCTTTAACTGTGAGTAACTGAGACTGGCCTTGAACATCACTGATGTCTTTAGTCTTGGAGTTTCCAATAATTCCAAAATGTCAGATATGATTTTATTCCTTGATCTGTTCTGCATGATTATTATTCAAAATAAGTTAAAGCTGGTATGAAAGGGATATGACCATTTTAGGTCATAGTTTGAATACATCGTCTCTAAATGACATGAAAAAATATACCATTAGTCAATGGCTGCATGAACAATTTGTTTTAGATTGCGCGCCAAATCCGGTCATCAGTCTTTCATAACTTGTAATGACTACTCTGTCTGAATTAAAAATGTATAACGGAAATAAGGTTAGCGGAAAAGACGGCAAAATTCTC
>JBDZWB010000207.1:0-3414 GCA_040255975.1 Nitrosopumilales archaeon | reverse complement strand
GGCAAATACGATTCATTCAAGAATATCACGGAAAACGTGAACCTCCCTGTCCCACTACTCACTAGGTTCGACCTGATATTCATCGTGCGCGATATACCGCAAAAGGACAAGGACAGCCTGATCGCAAGCCACATCTTGGAAATACACCGCGACGCCGAGCACGCTGCCAGGCCGCCGATAGACATCGACCTATTCAGCAAGTACTTGGCATTTGCAAAGCAGGTTGAGCCTACACTTAACCCTGAAGCCATAGATAAGTTCCGCGACTATTACATGAAGATGAGGAATGTCGAGTCTGAGAGCATGATAACAGTCACTCCTAGGCAGCTTGAAGGTCTCGTCAGGCTTGCTACTGCGCGGGCTAGGCTTCTGCTAAAAGACAGGGTGGACATTGACGACGCCGACCGGGCCATCTATCTTGTGGACGAAATGCTGAGAACCGCCGGCGTGGACGTGAACACCGGCAAGACCGACGTTGGCGTGCTCTATGGCAAGCCGCAGAGCGTGGTATCAAAGGAAAAGCTGTTCATGGACGTGTTCAAGGGGCTGGCTGGGGAGCAGAACACCGACGTCGCAGACAAGACGCTGGTAGATGAGTTGGTCAAGACGGGCAAGTTTTCAGATGAGGATGCAAGGAAATTCATCCAAAAGTTCAGCCGCGAAGGTCAGATCTTTGAAAGGAATCCGGGTTCCTGGGCAAAAGCATAAGTGCATTTTTAAAATAGCCGTATTGCTTACTTGTTAAAGTGTCAGCTGCCATCACCGACGGCGCGGTAAAAGCGCTACTTTCGCACCTTGGATATTCTTCCCTTTACCCACCACAGGAGATGGCACTTGAGCATGGCATCCTTGAAGGCAAAAGGCTGCTGGTGACCACCCCCACCGCAAGCGGCAAGACGTTGGTGGCAATGATGGCCATCCTTAAGGCGGTTGAAAAGGGAGGCAAGGCAGTCTACCTCACGCCGCTCAGGGCGCTCGCAAGCGAGAAACATGACGACCTGAAGGTGCTTGAAAGGCTCGACCTTGGAAGAAAGATCAGAGTAGCCCTAGCAACAAGCGACTACGACTCTTCTGGAAAAGAGCTGGCAGGAGCCGACGTCATCGTCCTGACGAACGAAAAGATGGACACGCTCTTCCGGCATAACGCAGAGTGGCTCGGAGAAGTCTCGCTTTTCGTATCAGATGAAGTCCACCTGATTGGAGACCGGGAAAGGGGTCCGACGCTTGAAATGATGCTTACAAAAATCCGCAAGCATTATCCACAGTCGCAGATTGTCGCGCTGTCTGCGACAGTCGCAAACTCGGATGAAATCGCAGACTGGCTAGGATGCGAACTGGTGGAAAGCAACTGGCGCCCCACAAAGCTGGTCGAGGGAGTCTATGAATACGGCAGCGCAAGAATGAGCGACGGGAGCAAGTTGCGGGTCGAAAGCTCCGGCGTTTCGTCGGCAGTCGACCTTGCCATCGGCTCGCTGGATGGTGGTGGGCAGGCGCTCATTTTCGCAGAAACTAGAAAGCGCGCTGTATCGCTTGCCGCAAAGGCGGCAGAGGGGGTCTTCAGGCGGCTAGACAAGGCCTCAAAAGAGCAGGCGGCTAGCGTGTCGGCAGAGATCCTAAAAGGCGACGACAGCGAGCTTACAAAGACCCTTGCCCAGCTTGTGACAAAGGGAGTTGCTTTCCACCACGCAGGACTGGGGCCGGCAAGCAGGAGGATTGTGGAGGACTCGTTCAAGAGCGGCATAATCAAGATCCTGACTGCGACTCCGACCCTTGCGGCAGGCGTGAACCTTCCAGCAAGAAGGGTAGTCGTTGCGAGCATCCTGCGCTACGATTCAGACTATGGCGGCAGTGTGCCGATAAGTGTGCTGGAATACAAGCAACTGTGCGGCCGCGCTGGAAGGCCAAAGTACGACACTTTTGGTGAAGCCATAATCGTAAGCGAGTCGGGCGTGAACCCTGAGGAACTCTATGACCACTATGTGCTTGGCACCCCGGAGCCGTTGCGCTCGCAGCTCTCTAGCGACAGCGCAGTGCGGTTTCACCTCCTCTCAACCATTGCGACCGTGCCGGGGATGAAAAAGCCCGAAATCCACGAACTGTTTTCGTCCACGCTGTTTGCACGCCAGTACAGAAAAGCGGCAGTCGAGTTCAAGGTAGAGTCGGCGCTTGAATATCTAGAGCAGGAAGACTTGGTCAAGTCAAAGAACGACCGGTACATCGCAACCGAGTTTGGCAGGCGTACTTCGCTCCTCTACATCGATCCAGTAACGGCAGTCGCGTTCAGAAACGCACTTGAGCGCCTGGAGCGCGGAGATGGCAGACACACGCTTGGATTTTTACACCTGATAACGTCTAGCCCTGACTTTTACCCAAAACTGTCGCTCCGCAAAAAGGACCACGAAGAAGTCGCGTTGTTAATCGAAGGGCGCGGGGGTGAACTGCTCTACCCTGTAAGTGAGTATGACTGCACGCGCAGCTTTTGGGCCCTGTGCGAATGGGTGGAAGAGACCGGAGACAAGTCACTGAGCGACAAGATGGGAGTCGAGCCGGGTGACATGCACAGGATGGTGGAGATGGGGGAGTGGCTCGCCTATTCTCTCTATGAGGTGGCCAAGCTCCTGAGGCGTGAAGACCTGTTGGCAGAACTTTATAACCTCCGCACCCGGATACGGTACGGCGTGAAACAAGAGCTGCTGTCGCTCGTTGCACTCGAAGGCATCGGGCGAGTTAGGGCCAGGGCGCTTTATGCTGCCGGCCTCACCGACATCGGCAAGATTGCCAAGGCGCCGCAGGCAAAGCTTGCAGGCATCCCAAAGATAGGGCCGGCGGTGGCTGAGAAGCTGAAGGATCAGCTAAAGAGAAAGGGGCTGGGGCAGCAATAGCAAATGCTGGACGTCGCTAATCTGCTAATCTACGGCACAGTTGTATCTGCCATATCGTTCTTTGTCATCTTGCTCTTGATGCCTGCAGCCATCCGCTCACTTGCTGCAAAAGGCAGAGTCGTCCCCGACGCACACAAGCGCGACAAGCCAATGATCCCTAGACCGGCCGGACCTGTAATCATGGCTGGGATCGCAGCCGCAGAAATCGTGCTTTACCTGCTGACGATGGACATCGCCGTGCTTGCGGTGCTCGTATCGACGGCGATTGCGTTCGTGGTGGGATATGTAGACGACAGCAAGGTGATGCCAGGCTGGTTCAAGCCAGTGGCCCTGCTTGCAGCGGCGGTCCCGATCATTGTCCTTGACCTCTATGTCGGTGGGGTGCACGGAGACTTTCTCAACCTGATATTTGGCAGCGCGTTCATACCCTTGCTTTACCTGCCGCTCATACTTGTCATCATCCCGATCACTGGCAACACCATCAATTCAATAGATGTACTCAACGGCGTAGCGAGCGGCTTTGTCATAATTG
>JBDZWB010000206.1:0-3417 GCA_040255975.1 Nitrosopumilales archaeon | reverse complement strand
CGGAGCCAACTGGCTTTTGAGCCTTGTGACGGATGCATATGCCTTTACAAGTCATTTTTTATTTCACCCGGTAATAACCGACTAGCGTGCGTACGTTAGTTAGTTCGTTACCGTCGTTTAGTACACACAATATCTATTTAAGATTTATACAAATATTTTATTCGCAAAAGGTAAGAAATGTCAAAATTTGTATATTCTTAGCCGGATCGATGGCATAAGAGTTACAAATAAATTATTGATTCATGGTATTTATTGAAGTGATTTTCTGATCAACAGGGAAAATTTCTTCAACATTTTATTACGAAATTCTTCGTCGATCGTGGAATTTTCTGATTAAATACAGAAAGCTCAATGTATTGGATCTAGAGCCAATGCTGTATCTTGAGGAAATCGTCTATAGGCTCCTTCCGGAGTAGCTTCAACAATGCTTGAGCTTGAGGCACCGACAGCATTGGTTTTTTGAAGTGATTGTCTGTCGCTATTCTTGGGCAGGCGACTTGGACAAACGCATCGATGCCCTTGAAGACCTGCATCCTGTCATCAGTGATTTCTGTGAGTGCGATCAACTGCACTTTTCTTCCGGCTTTTTCAAACTCCTTCTTTAGCTCCAGCGCGCGCACGTGGGCAAACTGGCCCTCCTTGAGACCGATAACGATCCCAATTTTTTCAGCGTCAAGTGCCTTGTATATCGACAGAATTGCGCGCTTTTGCAAGCCTTGCGCGAATTCGTTTACCTGCTGGTATTCGTCGAAATATGGGTCGAGCATAAAAGTCGGCTTTTCAGTGGACATTGCGACGCTTGCAGAGTGGAACATACTCTGCCCTAGGAAAATGTACGCGTCGACTTGCTTTTGGATGTTGTATGCAGGATAGAACTCGCAACCAAACACCTGCGCGTCACGGAGCTGACCCTTGCCCCTTCCAATGATGACGTTGTAGCCGTGTTCTTCAAAGATCTTTTTTGCGCTTTCAATCTGATGAAGGTGCTGGCTGTCAGTCAAAAGCGATATCGTCTTGTATTTTCCTTTCAATTCGCTTGCGCATTTCCTTGAGATCGAGTCAAAGCTGATGTCGTCAAAAGCGCCTATCATTACCACCTTGTCGCCAAATGTCTCCATAGCGACAGTGTGGCCGATGTTGAATAGGATGTCTGCTCCAAGCATGTCTGCGGCATGCGTGTTGAGGTCGCACGAGCCCCAACAGGTGTCGCCTATCACGTATGCCTCAATTCCAAATTTCTGGTTGATGTGGTCGGCAGCGTCCTGCATTTTTGGGATAAGACCCTCTGGTCCGTTGAGCGCAACCGAGCGAGGCTTGCGCTGCTCTAATACTTCAAACATCCTTTTTTCATCAATGATTATCGTCATGGCTTGCTCACCCTTATCGCAAATTTTGGGCAAACCGCCTCACATCCAAAGCAGTAGATGCAGTCGCGCTCCCTTGACGGCAGCGCCTTTCTGTCTGCGCCTGCACCCATCCAGTCAAAGACGTTTGTGGGGCAGACTTCGATGCATGCGCCGTCGCCGACGCACAGGTCAAAGTCGACTGCTACGTCGGTGCCATAGATCCCAAGGTTGCTTGTTTTGCTTTTCCATACCTTCAGGTTCTCAAACGTCGTTGCTGTCCTATGTGCCTGAAAGTTGGGATCAATTGGCAATACGAGAAAGGACTGCCCAAATTCAATTTAAATCATGCTGTGATTGAGAAAATGGCGCCTTTTTGTAACTAAAATAGCAAGAATGGAGGCAGCCGACCGGTACCACCGTTGGCAAAAGACCCCATTTCAAGCCCCGCAAGATCCACCGCGTAGACGTGCTAGCACGGTTATGCCGCCTTAGGATTGCTCCCTCCCGGACCTCATCCATTTCGACGATGCGCGGTCGAGACCGCGCCTTCGCGCAGTTCGCCGCTCATAACCATCCGACACGGCGCGATTTCATTTCAGCAGAGCAAGCGGGAACCTCCTGCCAGCGGATTTACCCGGCCGTTACTGATCCTGGCATAAAGCCGATTTCCAGTGTGGGGCACGGCTATCGCCCCGATCCTCCCTGCCTCCGCCCAGTATTTTGCAGGATGGCTATATTTGCTTGTTGGATGTCAGCACGCCCACGGTCTTGCAGACCGAGCAGACTTCTCCCGTCGAATCGCGGCCGCACACTGTACATTTCCTTCCCTCGATGCTTGGACCATTGCGCAAAGTCTTGGCGATCTTCATCATCGAGTTATAGGTGTTCATCTTTATCCCCGGATGCTCCTTTTCAAGATTGTTAAAGAACTGCCTAAGGTCCGTGCGTATGCTCTCGTTCATGTAGGGACACTCTTCCGACTGAAACGGGATCTCGCGCTGGAGCGCATAGAAAGCTATTTCGTATTCGTATATCTCGATAAACGGCTTGACCTTTTTCATGCCGCTAGCATACTGCACCGGCTCCGGGTAAATCCAGCCGATCCGTTCAACGTCGCCGGCAAGCGTGTTTATCATGAACGTCTGTATCTGGTCGTCCATGTTGTGCGCTGTTGCAACAACATCTGCCTCCACGGTTTCAGCGGCGACATCAATGGCGCGCCGTCTGAATGTGCCACACATCGAGCAAGACGACATCTTTTCTGACGGCCGCAGCACCATGGCCTCGTCCATGTTGACGCTAAATAGCGACTTGTAGGATAGCACCTTGCTCTCTACTCCAAGCTGCTCGCAAAAGTCCTTCACTATCTGCAGCGACTCGTCACGGTAGCCCTTGATGCCTTCGTCTATTGTTACGGCAATCAATTCATTGCCGTTGTTTGGGTGCTGGTCAAATAGCATCTTCATGACATACAGCAACGAGAGGCTGTCCTTGCCGCCTGACACGCCGACTGCGACCCTGTCGCCATAATTAATCATCGAATACTTGGATATCGTCTTTGCAGCCTTGTCCTCGATGGAGCGCATAAAGCACTTTTTGCAAAGGTGCTCTCCCGAGTACGCCCTGTGGAACGCGCTCTCGCCCTTTTGGCACTTGCTGCAGATCACAGCCTAAAAACCAGCTAGAAGGGTTATTAATCATTCGAGCATGAACCGTTATTAGATCCAAAGTCCGTACTCTTCTCGTGCCACTGCCCCCCGACCTGCTCGACGACATTAATCTCCGGATTATAGACATGCTGACGCAGGACGCGTCGCGGCCGTTCGTAGAGATTGCAAAAGAGCTTGGGATATCTGACGCTACGGTGCACATGCGGGTGCGCAGGCTGGCGGCGTCCGGCATCATACGCAGGTTCACAATAGCCACGGACAGCAAACTGTTGGGCTATGACCACCTAGCCTTCATGGGCATTAACATGAAGGAGGGTGCGGCAGACGAGGTTACGTCGCAATTGTCGCAGTACGACGAGATTCTGGAAATACACGAAATGCACGGCAGGTTCGACCTGTTG
>JBDZWB010000022.1:0-13519 GCA_040255975.1 Nitrosopumilales archaeon | reverse complement strand
ATCTGCCGTACCTGCGCACCCTGCGCTGGTACGTCCTTATCGCCCTCATGAGATCTATCTTGCGGAACTCGGGCCAGAACACATCCATGAACATCAGTTCCGAGTAGGCGCTCTGCCAGATCAAAAATCCGCTCAGTCGTTTTTCGCCGGATGTTCTAAGTATCAAATCCGGAGACGGCTGCGGCAGGTGCGACGTGTACAAGCACGATTCAATGGTCTTTTCGTTGATTTCCTCCACCCTTATCTTACCCTCTTTTGCCATCTGCGCTATCTTTCTTATCGCTTCAATCAGCTCCTTCTGTCCGCCATACGCTATTGCGATGTTCAAGAACATCGAATTGTATTCTGCTGTAGATTCTTCCAGCTTTGTCAAAATCTCTTGGAGCTTGCGAGGCAGGAGCTTTGTGTCGCCTATCGCCTTTATCTTCATCTGGCGCTTGTGAACGCGCTCGTCGTTGTAGAGCCTTTCAAGTTTTACTTCAAGCAGCTTGTAGATGTTTTCAAGCTCCTCGTCCTTCCTGTCAAGGTTTTCTGTTGAAAGGATGTAAAGCGTCGTTATCTTGATGCCGATATCGTGTATCCAGTTCAGCAGTTCTTCAGCCTTGTCCGCCCCGTGGTTGTGGCCAATGCCGGGGTCAAGCAGGTGGAGCTTGGCCCACCTCCTGTTTCCATCAAGCACGATTGCAACATGGTTTGGCAGCGGCGACCGGACGATTTCGGACTCTAGGCGCCTTTCGTACAGTGAGTAGATGCCGCTGGCCTGAAGAAAGGTTTCTGCAAGAGCCCTGCCTCCCTTGTCGATGCCTGTTTGGAGCCCCATTTCATCTCAGCTGATGCATATGTACTTGCAGGTGATTCAATATATGTAATGCGTTACAAATCTGCATTAAAAGGTCAGGAAAACTTCCTCGACCGGCTCCCTGACGCCCATCGCACGCACGGACCTTTCAAACTCGCGCTTGCCGTCAGACACCAGGATCTGCAGCTTGCCGGTGCCGCTCTTTTTGGCCATCCTGTAGAACTTCAAAAACTTTCTCACATCTTTGGCCACTATCTGTGCCGGGTCGACGAACCTCACAGTCGGCAATAGCGCATTGAGGTACGTCTTTACAAACGGGAGGTGAGTGCTTGAGAGCGTGATGACGTCTATCTTTTCGTCGACGTTGTCGCCTAGCACCCTGGATATGACGTCAAAAGTGCGCCGTTCGTTTTCGATATGAACGCCGTGCTCTATCAGGTCTATTATTGGCGAGGCGTTGAATTTAGTCACAAGGATGTGCTGAGGCACCTCGCGACGGATCTGGAACTCGAGCTCTCTGCTTCTGATGGTGCCTTCAGTCGCCATGATTCCGATGTGCTTTTTTCTTGTCAACCTTGCAGCCTCCTTGAGGGGCGGCCTGACTCCAATTATCGGCACGTCGGTTATCATCTTTCTCACCTCGTCGAGCACCTGGACCGAGGGGGTGTTTGAGGCAACCACCACCAACTTTGGCTTGTAGCGCTTTAGATAGGTTATAGTGTTGACAATAATCTCGCGCAGCTGGGGGTGCGACTTTGTCCCATAGGGAAAGTGGGCCCTGTCTGCAAAGTAGAGCAGATCCTCGTTTGGAACCTCCCGCTTGAGCTCCCTTATTATTGAGAGCGAACCTATGCCCGAGTCAAACACTGCGACAGGATTGTTCGTCAACTGCCATTCTCACATCTTTATGTAAAATAAATGTACGTTCTGAAATAACATTTACAACAATATGACCTACAACTTAACAAAAATTACTATGCTACGTTTAAAGCACCCTTGGAAGAACGGGTGTGTAGTTTGAGTATCAAGGGAGCAGTAATTGTTGCAATTGGCCTAGCATTTGTGGCTGCGCTTGTAGGAATTTTTGCCTGATTATTCGTCAATAGCAGATTATTATCATAATTTGCCAAACCGGGTCCGCATGAAATAGATCACATACGCAATGGAGGCGGCCACCACTGCAGCCGCTATTATGACCAGCAGGTACAGGTTGGTAGCAAGCTGCGGGATTTCTATTACAATATCGGTGGTGGCCAGAATCTGGTTCCGCCGCCACTGACGCTAGCTAGACAGAACCACACCCAATAGCGTTTAAATATTAGGCTAGCCTAATTAGGCGCGCCTAATTAAGGAAGTCTGGCGTGGCATCAAGTCATCAAAACACCCGCCTGCCCGGTTGGCAACGTGCCGGGCAGGCCGAATTTCCTTATGGGCAGGATAAATTTGGCGTGCTTGCACATACAGTCGGCCGGGCAGTCAGGGAAATCGTGGAAATGAAGATTCACTTTAGGTACCATTCGAGGCCGCAGGCCGGCTGCGATTATTGCCAAAAGCAGCACTAGCTCTTCCTTATCTTGTCTATCAAATCGCCAGGAACGATCTCTTCTGCACTCTTGAATTCCACAGAGTCAACCGGAGCATACTGCGTCAACACGTCAAATTTCTGCGCCTTCGTCAGGTCGTGCCATCCGAACTTGATGAACGTCTTTCCGCCATAGCCGCTTTTGAACTTGCGCAGGCTGTCCAAGCTGGAAAACGACCTGTAAAGCACGTGGTTTATCTGGTCAGGATCGAGATCGACTGGATACGCGATAAACTCGTATTTGCCCGAGTGCTCTACAAACACCACGTGGAAAAGCAGACTCGTCATCACCCTTACCCACGCCCGCTCGGCGCTCTGGCGCAGGTCAAATATCGGTGCAATGACATGCTGCCTGCTGTCCCCAAAGTATCCGATACCAAGAAAATCCGAGAACCTGACTATAGGAGCGCCGTCCTGCAAGCTACCTCAATGGGGCAGGATTGGTATTATAACGCTACGGCAACGTTATATCTTTGATCATGCATAAAGCTTGCATGTTCCACAAGATAGGCGCGGTCATACTCCTCGTATCTGACATGAAAAGATCGACCAAGTTCTACCGCGACACCCTTGGCATGAAGCTGAAAAAGCAGTCAAAGGACTGGACTGAATTTTCAGAGGGCGGAACTGTGCTCGCACTGCACCCTGCAAGCAAGAAAAAGATAAGAAAGAACAACAGCATGCTGGTGGGCTTTTCTGTGAGTGACTTTGACGACGTGGTAAACGGCCTGAAAAAGAAGAAGGTAAAGTTCTTCAAAAAGCCAAAGGACGAGCCCTTTGGCAAGCACACAATAGTCCAAGATCCGGACGGGCACCTGATTTCAATAGTCCAGATGCCGCAGGAAGAGCTGTCGCAGATCCCATACTATCACGGCTTTGCGCCTGCCTGATCCCGGAACCACACGTACACAGGTATCAGGGGATGCGCAAGCCCAGTCTCATGTGCCCCCTTTCTGTTGTAGCAAATCATGACCATCCTGCCTGCAAGCGCTGGCCTGATGTCGGACGTCAGCTCTGCGTCCTTTAGCGGACCGTACAGCTCGAAAAAATAATCCTGCTTGTAGTAGGCGACGTGCTGTGCAAAGCAGTCCGATACTATTGCAGGGTCGCCGGCAAGCCTGTCGGGTTTGTTTTCAACTGCTAACTGCAATTGCCTGTTGACGTACTTGCTCCTGATGTATTCCGGGTCGAGCTTTGTGGCAGAGCTGTTGGCGTAAATGTCGATCTCTTGCCCTAGCTGCGAAGCGGTGCGCTGCGCCAAGCCGTTTACTTCTTGCACTTCTTTTTCGATTACCCTGCCGCTTCTGCCGTAGAGGTACATCATGCACATCAGCTCGTCGCGGCCTACAAACGGAAACGCGCGCTTGCCTGAGACAAACTCGGTTATGCGCGACGCGATGTCGTCTGGCAGCAGCATTGCCATGTGCGAGTCAGAGACTATCATGCCGGCAGGAAAGACAAAACATTTATCATCTTTATAGCCCTATGCATCTCGCATGTCGCAAATAGATGCCACGAAAAAGATCTACCTTATAGTGCACGGTCAGCGCCAACTAATAGAACCGATAAAGGAGAAGCTTGCAGACAAGTTCAAGCGTGAGAACATGCTGCCCGCGTCCCTTGATAAGGCCGGAGAAGTGGGCGAGTACGTTGCGATGCTGTGGCCTCCGATGGCCCCAAAAGAGGTCGTCGTCAGCCAGATAACAGGCACGGGCGGCTCTGGCAAGGGCATGGGCGCGTGGGGATCTGTAGAGCAGAAAGAAGTCCTTAGGGTGCCCCTGTAACATTCTCAGCATCCGGGAAGTAATTAGCTAAGCTTATGGTTTACCGGATTACACACCCGCAATTAATAGCGAATCCAATCAGGGATTCGCAATGACTGGTTTCGATAAGAACTGGAGTAGTCAAAACAGGTCGAGCGCCAGCGAGAAGCTAAAGGAGTCGCTGAGGCCGCAGGGCCCGCTCAAGCCAAGGATCGAGACTGCCGTTAACAAGCTGCAGTTGCAGAATTCAAAGTTAGACGCAATGATTACAAAACTGAACGAGAGAGACGCATCGCTGTTCAGAAGGGTGGTCGATGCCATGCAGAGGCACGACTCCGACAGCGCAAAGGTGCTCTCAAACGAGCTTGCAGAAGTGCGCAAGATCTCTAGGACACTGGGACAGGCCAAGATGGCCCTTGAGCAGGTGTCGATGAGGCTATCAACTATACACGACATGGGAGACGCGATGGTTGCACTTGGACCAGCAATGGCCTCGATAAAGAGCCTGAAGCCAAGCCTTGGCAAGTTCGTGCCAGATGCAGACGGCGAGATCAGCAACATGCAGAACCTACTCGGCGGCTTGATGACAGAATCGCTCCAGAGCAACGGCCTCGGAATCGAAGTCAACACTGGCGGCGGAGCCGATATCGACCAGATCATGATGGAAGCCTCAGCTGTAGCGGAGCAGGATGTGAACAGCAAGTTCCCGTCAATCCCGACGAACAGCTTTAGGATTTCCGACGCAGAGAGTCAACAGTGAGTGAGCATATGGGCAGAGCATTAGCACTTGCAATCTTTGGTGCGATAGGGTTCGCAATAGGGTCCCTGTCGTACTTGGCAGCGCCACTCCTTGCAAACTGGATGCCGTCGATAGTAATCGACCAGGCAATCGCGTTTGCACTGATAAGCGGTGCAGCAGGCGCTGCTATCAGCACCACAGTAGTGAGTGTGTGGGCAAAAAGGCCGTAAAAACCCTCTACCCTCTCTTTTCTTCTTTTACCCCTTTCCTGTATCCGTGCGTAAACCCCGCGTCATACACCTTTGAATATTCGTATTTTGCAGGCGCGATCACGTCTCCAACTATTATCAGCGCCGTCTTGATTATCTTGGCGTCCCTCGTCTTTTTCGCAATGTCGCCCAGTGTTCCCTTGATTATCTTTTCGTCCTCCCATGTCGCGCGGTAGACTACTGCCGCAGGCGTCTTTTCGGTGTAGACGCCGCCCTTTAGCAGCTCCTTGACCACGTCGCCTATCAGGTGCACGCTAAGGTAGAACGCCATGGTAGCCCCGTGCTTTGCAAGCTCGGATATCGACTCGCGCTCGGGCACCGGCGTGCGGAGCTCGGCCCTCGTGATGATAAGTGTCTGCGTGATGCCGGGCAGCGTGAGCTCTAGGCTCAGGTCTGCCGCAGCGCCAAGTATTGCTGTAACGCCGGGCACCACCTTGCACTTTATGCCGTCCCTCTCTAGCTTGTCTATCTGCTCCCTGATCGTGCTAAAGAGTGCAGGGTCGCCGTCGTGGAACCTGACTGCAAGCTTGCCCTCCTTTGCAGAGTCGCGCAGCACCTGGTAGATCTTTTCCCTGTCTATCAGAGCCGCGTCGTACAGCTGGGCACCCTTCTTTGCGTATTCAAGGTTCTTTGGGTTGAAAAGCGAGCCGGAATAGATAATGACATCCGCCTGCTCGACCAGTTTCTTTGCCTTGAGCGTGATAAGCTCGGGGTCGCCGGGCCCTGAACCCACAAAATAGACGGTCCTAGTCTCGGACATTCTTTTTTGCCACCATTATCGAAAAGTACTTTTCGGTAGGTCCCTTTCTTCCGCGGAGCTCGGACAACTTTGCAATTTCCAGTATCTCGCCCTTGTCTGCCGATATGTCCTGCGCTATAGCAATGTTGGCGCCGTCTGGAAAGCCGGCCTCACCAAGCATGTCTATCACGCTGTCAAAATATCGCCCGTCCTTGAGGAAGATGACGGTGTCGCAGGCGTTTGCGGTGCGCCTGACCCTGTCCATGTCGTAGCATGCAGGCACTATGGCGACCGTCTCTTCGCCCTCCGCCAGGCTTATTCCGGCCTTTGCGGCGATTGCAAACATTGACGCGATGCCCGGCACGATTTCGACTTCTATGTCCTTGTGGTTTCTCTTGAGCTCCCTGTGCACATAGATCCACGTGCTGTACAGTGCAGGGTCGCCGACTGTGAGATACACCACCTTCTTGCCGGACCTGACCGCCGCCGCGATTTCGTCGGCATTTCGCTTCCAATAGTCCTTGAGCGATTCCTTGTCCTTGACCATCGGGAAAACAAGGTTTGCAGTCTTGGCATTTTTATCGACATATTTTTGAACGACAGAAAGCGCGATGCTGGGCTTGCCTTCCCTTGCGGTTGGAGCGAATATCACTTCCGCATTCATTATAACATTCGCGGCCCGCACGGTCAGCAACTCTGGATCGCCGGGGCCGCAACCAACGCAGAAAAGCTTCATGGGTGCAGCACCCTCTCACTGCAATTTAAGTTATGGGTAGAGCTGCTCGCCGGTGTAGCGGTCGATTATCTTGATCGCCTTTGTGGGGCAAGTTGCAGCCGCAGCATGTATCTTTTCATAGTCGGCGCAGGTCTCGCATTCCACGACAGCCTTTGGATTGAGCCTCTTGTTCTTCTCCACCACAAAGACCTTTGGCGCAAGAGTCTCGCAGCTGCCAAACGCCATGCATAGGGTCGGCTCGACGATGATGTGGAACCGGCTCTTGGGAGTGTCAAGGAAATACGGCCCGTTGAAAAAGTCTGCGACCGTGGTATTTTCTTTGGCGACCGCCCACGGCTCTTCGGGGCTGCTTCTGGTATGCACTGGTTCCGGCTCATAGTAGGGCTCGGGCTCCGGAGCCTTGTCAAACTCCATCCTGTCGTACTGCGACCTTTTTGATTCGTCTGACAGCACCTCAAAAGCGGCGTTTATCTTTTTGATCATCTCTTCAGCAAAGGCGGATCTGTTCCTGTCCGGGTGGTACTTGCGGGCAAGCCGCCTGTAGGCGTGCCGGATCTCTTTGTACGTGGCCTTTTCCGGGACGCCGAGCACCGCGTAATAGCCCTTGCTGTCGGTCAACTGGGAAATGTGGGCTGAATCAACTATTATGTCTTATTCCGAACATGAAGAGTTGTGCACAAAAAATCAGTGGTGGTGCGCGTGCACACTCTTCTTTTTCTGCTCGCGCTTCATCGCCCAGTACATCGCCGGATACGCTACGGCATAGCCTGCCGGCAGGATTATGCCCAACCCCAGCCAGAATATTGCGTCTGCAAAGCCGGCGTGCATGAATCCCGGTATCAGCAGTGCCAGCGATATTTCGACTGTTTCCATCGCGGCAATGCTTGCAGTATCACCGATTACCGTGACTTTTGCAGCTTGCCTCAATGGCATCGTCGTCCTTAGCATCGGCACTATGGTAAAGGCGTAACCTACTGCAAACGCCAGCCCGACGGCCAATGCAATAGTTGAGATCATGTCAAAGCCGAGCACCAAGCCTATTGCGGCGCCGGCAGCTTCGCCAATGTTGCATCCTATCAGGCACCTGAGGGCGTGCTTTGCAGTAGCCCACCTCAGGCTGCCACTGTGATGTGCGTGTTGCATCCTGTCGTGTCCTTGCATCGCATCATACTTGAAAGGGAGCATATTTAGCAAGAGCAGTTTACAATTGTAAAATCGGTTCAAACAAAAAGAAGGGGGCTTGATAGTCTATCGAGCCATCCTTCTGCATTCTTCGGCGCAGCTGCGGCATGCCTGCGCGCATCTTTTGCAGTGGTCGACATCGTGCCTGTCGCATTCCTGCGCGCAGGCGTCGCAAATGTCTGCGCACATGCTGCAGAATTGCTTTGCAAACTGGCTGTCCATCGACATCAACGATGCGGCTGTCCAGCAGACGGCGGCGCACTCGCGGTTGATCTGGGCGCAGCTTGCCATCATCTTAACATCCTGTTCTCTCAGATCAGAAGTGGCGCAGAATTCGCAGGCCTCGGCGCATTTCATGCAGGCGTCAATGCAGCTTTGCCATTTCGTGTTTTGGAGTGTGGCAGCACTAGCCATGCAGCCTTACATCCACTATCGTATTTAGCGCCCAGCTAGGATTTTTCAGGAGCCTGCTGGCAGCGTGCCCCAGAATCTCAACCACTATTGTGCCGCATATCGCTAGCGATATTTTCTTGAAATTTCAAACAAATTCAGCTCACACCAGCTCGAAAAGAACAAGCTTAAGAACTAGTGCTTATCAATGCTAAACGTATGGCAAAAGCCAAAGCCAAAAGCAAGGGAAAGAAGGGAAAGCAAGCCAAGCTCTCAAAAGGGAAAAAGAAGGGAGGAGCAAAGAAGAAGGTAGCGGCTAAGCGGAAGGGTGCCAAGAAAAAGAAAGCGGCAATCAAGCGTCGCAAAGCTGCGCCGCGGCCAAAGGTTACGCGCGTAGCGGCACCAGAACCAGCTCCGGCGTTCACCGAAATCCCGGAGGAAACCATGCCGTCCATACCAGAAACGCCTGAAGAGCCAGTGATGAGCTCGACAGAGATGGGATCTGGCGACAGCGGATTCACCTCCACCGAAGAAAGCAGCGCGTCGATGTAAGAGCCCAGAAAATGCCTCCACAGCGGGGGATTGCACAGAGGTTACTATCTCGCTCTATAGGCTCTCTACATTTTTGACCGACACTATTGTTTAATATTTTTCATTTCCATCACGCTCGAAATGGTGGAACAAAGTTCTATAAAATTCGCCGCAGGAGCCATTGCCCTGCTGTTGCTGGTTCCAATCGTCACTGGAACCACCATACAGAAGGCAGAAGCGGCTGCGGCTGCCGGAATCATGGTTCCCCTCTACACATATCCAGGGGGGACGTGGGAAAGAGTCATAGAAACAAAGAACGATCATCCTAGCGTGCCAATTGTGGCCATTGTAAACCCAGCCAGCGGTCCAGGAGGATCAAGGGACTCTAACTATGTATCCGGCATAAAAGATCTCAAGGATGCAGGCGTAATCGTTCTTGGCTATGTTTCTACTGCTTATACAGGCAGAAGTCTTGACGCGGTGAGAAGCGACATCGATAAGTGGGCCAGCTGGTACGACGTCGACGGCATATTCTTTGACGAGCAGACCAACTGGTCTGGCGGCGAGTCGTATTACACACAGGCCGGCAACTATGCGGAGTCAAAAGGTCTGGACTTTACGGTGGGCAATCCTGGTGCAAACTCGATTCCTTCGTACCTGTCTACGGTGGATGTGGTGCTCATTTACGAGAGCCCCGGCCTACCGAACCTGAACAATTATGACGACACATGGGAACGGTACAACAACGACCAGCTAGGCATGATCCCATTTTCGGTGGGATCTCTTCCTAGGGGCTGGATTGAAGACGCAACTGGTTTTATCGGCTGGCTCTATGTGACAAACGACAACCTTCCAAACCCATGGGATTCGCTCCCAAGTTACTTTGACGACATGGCAGCTCTTCTGGACGACGGCTCCTCGTCAGGAGGAGGGAGGACTGTAGATCCGGAATACGAGCTGACGATCCGATCGGTTGATCAGAACGGCAGAGCGATCACCGGCATGTGGATGGAAGTAAAGCAGAACGGCGCGACGGTCAGGACCGGCTTTACTCCGCTCAGCATGACTCTGGAAGAAGGTTCATACACCGTGTCGGCTGGGAACTACCAGCAAATCATATTCGACCACTGGCAGGACGGCAGCAGGTCGAGCACGAAATCCGTGAGCCTCTCTGCTGACTCTGCGCTGACTGCGCACTATGGCAATGGAGCAGCCGCGCCGCTGTCCGTGGCCATGAGCGCAAGCAGCGCGTCGGTGTCTGCCGGGACGGGCATTACCTTCAGCGCGAAAATCAGCGGCGGGGTTGGACCATACACATGGTCGGTCAACTTTGACGACGGCACCGCTTCCCAGTCCACGTCTGCTTCGACCATAGCCAAGACCTACAATTCGGCTGGAACCTACACTGCAGTCGCAACCGCCAAGGATTCGACTGGGAAAACGGCGACCTCAAACCCAGTGACAGTCAAAGTGACGCAGGGCACCAGCACGCTCACGGTCAGGACTGTGAACGAGGCAGCCAGCCAGATGACCGGCTACTACACCGTCCTCTCACAGAACGGCGCGACGGTCAGGACGGCATTCTCGCCGGCCTCGTTTACGCTCAACAACGGGCAGGCATACCAAGTGTCAGTATCTGACTATGGCGACTATGAGTTTGACCACTGGAGCGATGGAAGCACGAGCAGGCAAAAGGCTGTCACTGGAGGTCAGGCAACGACTCTGACTGCATACTACAAGACCACTGCTCCCAAAACTGTGACCCTGACGATAGAATCTGAGGACCTTGGCGGCGACCCGATCACCGGCCTCTGGACGGTGGTGAAAAAGGGCGGTGCAACCGTGAAAACCGGTTACACGCCTCTGACATACGCCGCCGAAGCTGGGTCGACCTATGAAGTCTCGGTTTCAGACTATGGCGACTATGAGTTTGACCACTGGCAGGGCGGAGGCGCCAGCAGCACAAGGCAGGTGACACCGAGCAGAGACACCACACTGACTGCGGTCTATGGCACCGGCGATGAGCAGGTGACGCTGACCATCAGGTCAGTAGCGCTTGACGGCTCGGCCATAACCGGGCTCTGGACAGTAGTCAGCGGAGCCGGCTCGGCTACTGGCTTTACCCCGCTATCCTACACTGCGGACGCAGGATCGCAGTACACGGTGACTATGGGAGAATGGCAGAACTACAAGTTCGACCACTGGGATAACGGTAGTACTAGCAAGTCAAGGACCGTGACTCCAAACAGCAATATCGTGCTCACTGCCTACTACAGGCGGTAGCCTTTTTCTTTTTATGCGAATCCCATTATAGGGGCTTGATGGATATCTGCCTATGAGTGATTTTCCAAAAGCCAGCTTTGCACGGCTTTTAAAATTCTTTGATGCTAACACCGACGATGTAGTCAGGCTTACACGAGCTTTTGGGCTTGCCACCAAGATACACATGGGCCAGCAGTACAACAAAAGCGAACAGTACATCAACCACCCACTCAGAGTCGCCCTCATACTGGTGGAGGAGCTCCAGATGCGCGACGTCGAGCTTGCATCCGCTGCACTGCTGCATGATGCATCAGACGGGATCAAGGACGAAGAACTGAAAGAATACGGCGAACGCATCTATGCCGCAGTTCGAGGCTGCGCAGCTGCCGGTTCCGACGACCGGTTTGCAGCACTGTCAAAGGCCACCAAGGACGTAAAATATGTGAAGCTTGCCGAGCGGCTCGACAGCGCCAGATCAATGAAGAACCACGTGTTCCGCGACAAGATGATAAGGTTCAAGGATGAAACGGAAAAGTACATCGTCCCCATCGCAACAGCGACTGACGACCGGCTTGCGTTCAAGCTGTCAGTCGCGCTGTACGAGCTAAAGTAGCCTAGCGGTGGACGCACCTGCCGTCAGGGCCAATCTTGTGCTTTGCCCAGTGCTTGCCGCATCCGATCATCCTGTGTTCGGTGCAACCGCATATTGGGCAGTGCTTTATCTTTTCCTTCTCTTCCATGACATGGGATAACCGCGCCAGCTATTTGAGGTTACATGCCTCCTTTTTATGGAATGTTGCGCTGCGGCTGCCATGAGCGAATCTCCAGAAGTAGTAGAGAGCAATTACACCAACCCAAATGGAAAAAGCAACCTGAAAAAGGGTACCGAGCCGCCATCAGCCCAAAGGGAACCGGCAGATCCAGTGCAGGCCGCAAACCAAAACGATAGGACAAAATATCCTTCTGACCCAAAGATGCCTCCATCCGGAAACCTTGAATACGCTGGGCAGAGTGACAACACTAAAAGCTCATAGCTCACTCGTTCAGCTCTGTGCCGCCCTTTGTAGACTCCACCTCAAGCTCCTGCAATTCCTTGTCCAGCTTTGAATTTACCTTGGTGATGGGTTTAAGCGTCTCTTTGGTGATGTCCTCTCCCTTCTCTTCTTCCATGCGGCATATTGGCATGCAAGGTTAAAGAACGTACATCATGCCGCCAGAAACCAGTGTAACAAACTCGACTCCTGCAAGCTCTTTTGTCCTTGCCACTATGGCATTAAGCCAGAGGCTGTCTATCCCTTGGCTCCACATCGTTACCTTTTTGTAGTGACGCTGGTTGCCGTGGAAGAACCCTACGCAGTCCTCGACCGTGCTGTTGGCATATTTCTGGGCCACTTCGTCGATCACTGCCTTTGCCTCGGACGGGAGATAAAGAATTGTAAGCGTTGGAAAAGGTATCGCTGCAGTTGGAGACGATGAGGAAGAGGCATCCTCTGACATTCATTGTGTTAATGAGTGGCGATTATATCATGATTTCGAAGCCGCGTTTTATGTAGGCTCGATACCGGATCGTGTTACCTAACTTGGATTAGAAGAGATTTTATTCAAAATATTGAACAACTTGTTAAATGCCTTTTGTTGGCACACTGTTTGAGTAGGATTGTTTAACGAAGGAAAAACAAAATTCACGTTGCTGTCGCTTTTGTCAGCTCTGGTCGTTGCATCGACTGCCTTTGTAGGCGTTTCGATATATGCGCAGACTGACGACAGCGAGCTGACAACGTTTGAAGAAGAAGCAATCGCGTCTGGAGAACAATTTGAAGACACAAACCTTGATGATGTAACATCGGACGACAGCACGTCAACAGCAGATGTCGTTTCCTTGCTCGACGGTCTGACAGTGTGCGATGTAGGCACAAGCGAGATTTCAGGCGAAACAGAGACAGCAAGCACGTTGTCTGAGGAAGCAGCTCACAATACCCCGACAGTGTCGGTAGAAGTGATGTCTCGGAATGAAGTCGCTGCACTGGCTGACAGCGAAACAGAGACAGCTTCAGCAAGCGACGACACATCAGCTGCTGATTGTGTACTGTTAGGCGAAGATGACACCGACGACAACGAGAATTCGGCAAGCGGTGCAACCTCTTCAACATCTGAAGAGTCCGACACTACATCAACAAGCGCGCTGGACTCTGACAGGCAGATTCTTGTGATAGAAGGTCAGGACTTTATACCCGGTCAGGTGGTCCTGATGTTCATAGAAAATGAGCTTAGAGGCATAGATGATGTCGATGACAACGGGGAGATCGAAGCAAAGATCCCTGTCCCTGAAAACAGCGAGACTGCTGTAGCTGGTACCGGCTCTGATCCTCTAGAGCTCAGGCTCTTGGAGAGTGGAACCCAGAGGACTGCGAACTTTGACTTTGATGGCGAGACCCTGACTGCATCTGCGAATTCAGACATGGAAGTAGCTGATGACGAGACATCAACGTCGGATGATGGAGAAACCTCCACAAACGACACCTCAACA
>JBDZWB010000205.1:0-3439 GCA_040255975.1 Nitrosopumilales archaeon | reverse complement strand
ATTGAAAGCATATATGGAGATAGACACGGCTGTCGGAGTAGCGGCAGCCCTGCTTACCATGTCCAGCTTTATCCCCCAGATAATCAGGGCAGTCAGGACGCGCAGTATGGCCGATGTCTCGGTCTATCTCATGCCCCTGTTCATAGCAGGCTTTTCCCTCTGGGTGGTTTACGGAATCATGCGTGATGACCCCGTTATCATCGGGTCAAACGTTGCAGGGATCGCCTTTAACGCGACCCTTCTTTTCCTAAAGGGCAGGTACAAGATGGCTCAGCGATCCGGCGCACGGCAGGAAGAAACCTGAGCTCTGCCATTTATATCGGCAACCATTTCAGCAACATTAGTGCTGATAAACCCGCTGCAGATAGTCCTGTGGACATTTCGCCGCAGCGAGCATGACGTGATAAACCTGTACAATTCGCTGTCTCCGGTCATGCAGCTGGCGACCGGTGGCGACATGCTCAACTTTGGATACTGGGAGGGCACTTCCGACCCGGTTGTCGCTCAGGACAATCTGTGCTCGCTTGTAGGGGGGATTGCCGAGCTTGGCTCGGCAAGCAAGATGGTCGACGTCGGAAGCGGCCTTTCGGCGCCTGCAGCGCGCTGGAAATCTTCATTCGATTCCCTCGACATCAACTGCGTGAACATCAACTTCCAGCAGTTATGCCTTGCAAGAAAGAAGGCTGGCGTGTCGCTCCTGAACGCAACCTCGACAGTCCTGCCCTTTTCTGACAGCTCGGTCGACAGGATAGTGGCGCTTGAATCGGCGCAGCATTTCAGGCCGCTTGACAGATTCGTAAGTGAATCAAAAAGGGTCCTGGAACCCGGCGGACTGCTGGTCGTTGCAATGCCGGTGCTGTCCAGGGCTCATCCATTCTTCAAGCTGGGCATCCTGTCTTGGACGTGGTCGTCAGAGCACTATGAGCTAGAGTACGTAAAGTCAGTGATCGTGGGGAACGGGTTTGAAATCAAAGAGATCAGGCACATCGGCCACCAAGTCTACGAGCCCCTGACAGACTATTACGTGCAGAACAGGGACATCCTAAAGGATAGGATCCTGAAAAAGTATCCCGCCTTTCTAGAAAACATCCTGCACAGGTCGCTCATAAAGATGGCCGACGTGTCGAGAAAAGGGATAATCGACTATGTAATAATAAAATCAAGCACGCAAAGGTAAATTAGTCATTACAAACATTTGTCTCACGTCTTTCAGACTTTGTTCAGGTTAAACGAATACCTCAACATTCAGCCAAGCATAGTGGCACTTTCGCTAGTTTCGCTTGTCGTCATGATGGGCTCAAGCATGGTCGCGCCGTCGCTGACGCTCTACGCGCAGCAGAACTTTGGAGCCGACGGGTTCCTAGTGGGAGCGGCTGTTGCAGGCTTTGCCATAGGCAGGCTCGCGTTTGACATGCCTGCAGGCGTGCTTGCCGACAGGCTGGGCATGAGCAGGACCATGATCCTTGGCCTTGTAGTGCTTACAGGGTCTTCCATCCTGGCAGGCCTTGCCCCAAGCTACTGGATGCTGCTATCTGCAAGGGTGTTTGAAGGGGTCGGCTCGTCGATCTATGTCAGCGCAGCGATTGCGTTTGTGCTCCTGTCGTCAGAAGCGTCCAAGCGCGGCACAAACATCGGAAGCTACCAGTCGATGCTGATGCTCGGCCCGATCGTGGGCCCGATTGTCGGGGCGCCGATAGCCGCCTTTTTCGGATACAACGCGCCATACTTTGCGTTTGCTGCAATGGTGGCAGGCGCGCTTGCCATCGTCACCATGCTAGCGTACACTGGCAGGCTTGGAATTCCAAGGATTGCCCCGGATCAGGAGGACATCAGGCGCAAGGCGACCATGGCAGTCTACCTCAATACCGCCGCGATTGCCACCTTTGGTTTTGCGTTTTTGCGCACCGGCGTCTACACAACCGGCATGCCGCTGTTTGCGTATGGCGATCTGTCACTTTCGATTTTTGACGTCGGCATAATACTCACTGTTGCTTCGGCCGCAAACCTGGTCAGTTCGTTCTTTTCAGGCAGGGTCACCCAGGCGTACGGCATGCAAAAGCCGCTGTTTGCAGCAATTCTGGCGTCTGCAGTGCTTGTCGCAGTAATTCCGCTGTCCACGTCCATGGCCACTCTGCTCGCAATAATGACAATGATAGGCGTCACTTCGGGATTCTTTGGCCAGTCTATCGCGTGGGCAGCAGAGCAGATAGAAGAAAAGGTGAAGAGGAGCGTAAAGAGCGCAGGTCCCGCGCTCGGAGTGCAGTCGCACGTCACCCGCGGCATCGGGTTCAACAGGCTGATAGGCGATCTGGGCTTGGTGCTCGGGCCTCTGTTTATCGGTTATTTCGTTTCGGTGTTTACCAGCGAACCCCTCATGTGGCTCGTTTCGTTTGGCGCTACCAGCGTGGTGCTTGGAGTCATTTCTTTCCTGGTTCTTGGGACCAAGGTCAAGTGCAACATCATGCCGCGTCCGCCGAAATGAGGCCTGCTGCTCATTTTCCAGTGATGTAATAGTAGTTGATTATGTCTCCATCTACGCGCTTGACTTGCACCGGGCCAAAGCCGGCCTCTGAAAGCATTTCCCTTGCCTTCTGCTCGCCCCACGCGGTACCAAGCCCCATGCCGCGGTATGCAAGCGACACTGTCATGCAGTGCATGGTGGAGATAGCATAGATCGTCGGGCCAAGTGGGTTTTCCAGATTTTCATGGACGTTGCTTGACGCTGCAATGTCCTGCATCAAAAAAGTCCCTCCGCTTCGGAGAGCCCTATGGATTGCTTTCAGGACTTTGTCCGGCCTTGCCTGATCATGTATCGTGTCAAACGCAGTTATCAGGTCGTACTTGTTGCGGTCAGTCATTTTGGCCGCATCTGCAATCTTGAAATGCGTGTTTTTCAGGCGCATCTTTTTTGCTTCGGCCCTGGCTGCGCTGATGCCGTCTTTTGAAAAGTCACAACCCCAGAACCGGCTGTTTGGAAACGCTTTTGCCATCAGGTTTATCGCATGCCCGGAGCCGCAGCCGATGTCGAGGACGTCGATACCGTCATTCAGACGGTCGACAAGGCCGTCCACTAGCGGAAGTATCTGGTCAGTCAGCCTTGCATCAAATACGCGGGCAGTCTCTTCGCTCTGGAGCTTCTGGAACCCAGGATATGCAGAGTATGGGACTCCACCGCCTTTGCGGAAGCATTCGACTATCCTGTCTTCCACGTTTCCCATGAGTGAGATGTATTGCGAAAATATGGCCATGTTGTCGATGCCTGCAGATCGGGTCAGTAAGGCTGCGTGGCTGGCCGGCAGATGATATTTCTGGGATGCAGGGTCGTATTCTACAATCCGCCCTGTCACCATTGCCCCGAGCCATTCCCTGACATAGCGCTCATTCAGCTTTGCAGATTTTGCGATCTCTTGGCTTGTGGCCGGCGGCATGCCCGCCATGA
>JBDZWB010000021.1:0-13577 GCA_040255975.1 Nitrosopumilales archaeon | reverse complement strand
TTGCCTACCTTGACGACCTTATCGATGTCATTTTTTATCTTGACGCGCACTAGTGCTTCTTCGTACTTTGTCGGCTTGATGTCCTCGCTATTTGTACTGATCTCAGTCTCGATATACCTGCAGACTACTCCACTCTCCGGCGAGCCGTAGAGCGCATACTGCTGACGTGTTCCTGAAAAAGCGTCAATCAGCATTTCTTCGTCCTTTGCTTGGCGATATACTCCTATCTCGACTGGGATCTTTGCGTAAACGACGGCCTGGCTTCTCTGGTCCACTACCACTGGAGTCTTGAACTTTACGTACAGGTTCCGTGCAACGGCCTTTGGAGTAAACAGTGGAGGCACCGGAAAGACCCCTACTATTGCAGAGTCTTCGTCTGAAACTATCATTGCTTCGGCCACAAGCTCGCTCCCTGCATATCTCTTGTATTGAAGCGCCGAGCCGACGCTATTGATCTCGATCCTATTTTCACCAAATACAAGTTGGTAGTCCTTTGTTGTCTTTGACTGCAGCCTATGCTGCCCGAGCAGCTCTTCCAAACCGTGAAGTTTTGACAGCGATCATTTGTAAACCTATCTGCTAAAAGAATTATACTAGATCATGGCATATTTGAGCAAAATTGTCAGCAAATGCAACATCGCCATGGTTTGGGATACCTGAAACGATAGACTTGTTTGGCACACCAGTCGCTCCACTCACTATACTGCTGACAATAGTTGTTATCGTTGCCGGCTTTGCAATAGCGCGCTTTGCGCGTATCGTCGTCACAAGATATATCGGCACGAAGCTCCCGCCAGACACCCGCCGGACACTTGGCAAAACTCTCTACTATTCCATCATTGCAATCGCGCTTTTGTCTGCGCTTGGTATATCTGGCATTGACCTGTCAGGTGTCTTCCTTGCTGGAGGAATAGCCGGCATAGTCATCGGCTTTGCGACACAGTCGCTCTTTTCAAACCTGATCTCGGGCATATTCCTTCAGATGGACAAGCCGATGAAGATAGGGGATCCAGTGCTTATCACGGGCAAGCTCCCTGATGTTGCCGGCGTCGTTGTAGAGATAGCGACACTTTCGTCGCGCCTGCGCATGTTCGATGGTACCTATGTAAGACTGCCCAACTCTGATGTATTCCTCTCAGAGATCCGGAACTTTTCCAGCGCCGCTGCCCGACGCGTCGAGATAAGCGTCAAGATCGCCTACAGGGAGAACGCTGCAAAAGCCATTGGATTAATACGAAAGAGCCTGAAAGGGACGCCACTTGTGCTTATTGAGCCGGCACCTGACATCTACATCGACAACATTGGCGACTCGTCGGTCAACATCAATGTTTGGTGCTGGGTCCCATTCTCTGTCTGGTTCGACATGAGGAAGCAGCTGGTGGGACAGGTAAAGATGGAACTTGACGACAATAAGATCGAGATCCCATTCCCGCAGAGGGTTGTCTACCTTGCCGATCAAGAAAGTAGCAGGTCAAAACAAAACGCAGGGCTGTCTTTGCCGGAGAAATAGATGGAAGACCAGAAGACCGAGCGCCAGAAAACGGCTGGTGGATGATTGACGCTGCGTTACTAATGATGATGATGCTTTCAGGGTGTTATCAATGTCAAGCTCGGCTTGCCTTTTTTAGAGCCTTTATGACCTTTGCAAGCTCGGCCACGACCAAGTCTGCGTCGTCTTTCTTTATTTTTGGTGTGTCCAGGAATGCCTCTCTTGCCTTTGTCTTTCTGTTCTTTATCACTTCAATGTCAAAGTATGATGTGACACCCTCTTCTCCCTGCATGAGCCTGTTGTAGTCAATTATCACCGGTGAGGTCTGATACAATTCTATCAGCAGATCGTTCAGCTCCGCAAATA
Source organism: Nitrosopumilales archaeon (assembly GCA_040255975.1). Classification (GTDB taxonomy): domain Archaea; phylum Thermoproteota; class Nitrososphaeria; order Nitrososphaerales; family Nitrososphaeraceae; genus Nitrososphaera. Next base: position 11,722 of record JBDZWB010000021.1, on the reverse strand, counting down.
GCCTGGTCTTCTTTTTTCCCATCTCTTCAAATTCGGGGAATTGGCTTTCGACTGCCGCCGCCTTTTGGTCTAGCTCCTGTACCAGTTTTTCGTCGTCGAACATCTTTGTGAAGAGCTCTTGGAATTCCATATTGGCAAAGCCGCGCTTCTCAAGCTCTGCTGCAAGTGCTCTGTCAGCAGCACCTGTCATATCCTTGAAGACGACTGTTGCGTCATCCGCGATTTTTGCCAACTCTTTCTGTATCTCTATAACGCGCTTGTCTACTTTGTAGTAGGGAAGCACATGGAACTGGATACCGAAATACCCGCTGATGTAGAACTTGCCGGCCTCCTTTGTGAACTGGCAGTAGAGCCTGTGCAGATCCTCTGTGGCGGATTTCAGGATGCCTGAAAAGGCCCAGCCTTCAAGCTCGTTTGCAAGTCGCTGGTAGAACATCTGCACATTCTGCGGATCAAACGTATCTGCCTGTGTCACCGTCCCGTCGCCCAACATTGCGCCGGATTTTTGCATAGCTATGGTCGAGCTGACTGCTTCGAGGTATGTCTGCTCCACCTTTTGCGCTGCTGTATTGACCTGCCTGCAGAAATAATCGTCTCCCTTGAACGGGGCCCTCACGACTAGGAATGCCAAGCTCCTGCCTAATATATCCATGTTTAAATGTGACAGCCAAGCTACATAGTGCGGGCTTGGCTGAGGCAAAGAAAAATCAGGAAGAAGAACAGGACAAGACCAGCAAATCTCTTGTGGACATGATGATGAACAATAGTGCAGCCCGTGCAGACACCAAGACGGTTGATTCAGAGACTCTGGTGGCACAGACGCAGGACAGACTGTGGAGGGCGCTCAAGAGGCGATTCCAGTACGACGTGACGCTTGAGCCGGGGCAGGAATACCTTCTCAACCACGTCAGCAGCAAGATTCCACTCGTGATAATGTACGCAGACCTTGTTGGCTCGACTAACATGAGCATGACGCTGCCTGCCGACAAGCTTACGACCATAATCAGGGCTTTCACCTATGAAATGTCACAAGTGATCTATAGCCACGAAGGCTATGTCCTGAAATACGTGGGTGATGCGGTCATCTGTTTCTTCCCAGCAAGCTATAACAAACTGCTTGCATGTGACAGAGCGGTCCAATGCGCCAAGTCGATGCTTACCGTGATAAAGAACGGTATCAATCCAATCTTGAACCAGTACGACTATCCTGAGCTGAATGTCAAGATCGGGATGGACGAGGGAGAAAACGTAATCGTGCAGTATGGTCACGATAGAAGCTCGCAGATAGACATCCTTGGCTACTGTATGAATATAGCAGCCAAAATTACCTCGCTGACGGGACCCAACAAGATCTCTATCGGAGAGGACGTTTACAAGATGCTTCACCCGTCGATTAGATTGAAATTCAAGGAAATGAAGCTCAATCCTGACGAATGGAAATATACTGACAGGCAGACCGGCAAACTATACAAGGTATATACACTGGCTGGCTAGCTATTGTTCGTAATCCAGCATCCCATCTATGTAATTGTGCGCCTTTAGAAAGTCTAGGCCCTTCTGGGTAGTGCGGTACTTGTTATTCGCCTTGTTGTGGACCAGCATCCCGTTGTAAAGCAGTAGGTTAAGATACTCTTTCAACTGCGAAAACGACAGGTACGCTCCATACATTATTCTTGTCTTGCTTACACCGTCACCCTTGGCGAGTTCTAGAATTTCAGATACGATTTCTGTTCTACTTCTATATTTCACTGGAGAATTGGTCTTTATTTTCTTTAAAAAATAAGATGGCATAAGGTTCTAGAGGATTCTTCTATTATCGTATCAATCTCTGTCTTCAAGCCAGTCAATAATTTGTTCCATCATCAGTTCCGCAGCAGAATCGCCAAGCAGCTTTCTTAATGCATCGTCTATCTCTGACAGCTTGTAGGAAAATCTTCCTTCGAGTATTATGCGGAACATTACCTCAAGCTCATAGACAATAGTCTCAATTACCGATCTGCCGAGAGAGGATTCTAGTTCCTTAAAACATCTAGCTAAATCCCTGCCTGAAACGAGCCTGTCGCTATTTTCGCTCAATGTATTCCCTATGGCCCGTCATGGCTTTGTGATGGACTACGTCTGAAGCTGAAAAGAACATTTGATTGCAAGATTTACAGACATAGCTAACCTTGGTATCCTCTCCCATGCTCCCCTATTGCTGAAAGAGAACAATTTACATCATATATGTAGGGTGGAATCATGTTCTAGAAGACTTGTACAACTGCTTGTCATGACAGTCCATCCTCTATGATATGAATGCACAAATACAAAGTTGAAATCCCGAAAAGAAGGATTTAACGGTAGGATTTCTGCTTTCTACGCCTTGCGCCCGGACCGCCGAACTTCTTTGATTCTGACTGCCTGCTGTCGCCCGATAGTAGGTGCCTGTCGTACTCTGTGATCTTTTTCCTTATCTCTTCTCTAATGCTCTTTGTGAACGGATGTTCCTTTGGGTCCTTGCCGCCCTTTTCTTGTCCCGTCATGGCGCGTGAGATTGCTACAGCGCTTGCGAAAGCCCTACCCATAAAGCCACCTCCGTGCACCTGCACGTCAATGTCTATCCTGTTGCGGTAGTCTCCTACAAGCGTCAGCGGTGTAAGCACCAGCTCTTTTGCGACATCGGGAGTCAACATCTCTGCCGGGGTGTTGTTTATCCTAACCTTTCCAGAGCCCTTTGCAATCGTGGCAACTGCGCGGCTTGACTTACGCTGGCCCGGATAAAGCTCTATCTTGTTTGTCATTGCCCCTTCCACCCTATCTGCTTGGCAATTTCGCCAATCGAGATATAGTATGCCTCTGGCTTGGTAATTTTAGAATCATCAAACGATTCCATCTTGGCATTTTTCATTTCTTCTGGTACCCCGATATATACCCTCAGGCGCTTGAATGCCGTAATGCCACTTGACTTTCTCTTTGGAACCATCCCCCTCACCATCTTTGACAGGATGGTGTCAGGCCTCCTTGGGTGGAATGGCCCGTGTATGGGGTTGGTGACTGAATTGATTTCAAGGTGTTCCTTGTAAAGTTCAATGGTCTTGTAGCGGTTGTTGCCAGACAGCATCGCCTTCTCTGCGTTCACAATAGCGACCCTGTTGCCTTCAAGCAGAAGCTTTGAAACGTGGGAGCACATTCTGCCTGCGATGCAGTTGGTTGCGTCAACAACTACCGTCTTCCGCTGCTTTTGCACCGTCTTTTGTTCAGCCAATTATCCGCACCCCCTTTCCGTCCGGGTGTTTCTTTATCAGATCTTCAAATGATATCACCTTGCCGCCAGACTCGATTACTTTTCTAGCGGCCGATTCAGATATTGAAAAAGCGCAAACAGTAAGTTTGTGGCCAAGGCTGCCTGTCCCTAGGATCTTTCCCGGCACTACCACCACCTCTCCGGCCTTTGTGATTTCTGCAAGCCTCCTTATGTTTATCTCGCGTCTGTTTGAGCGAGGGCCTGCAAGCTCTTCTTCAAGTGCACGCCAGATCGGCGCCTTGTTCTTCTTGAAGGCGGAGCGAAGAGTCCAGATGGTGTTGTCAATTATTGTATTGGCAAACATACGTTATGTCAACTCGTAATAAAAGCTCCCCAAATAAATGTACCTAGGCATTCTTTGGAACCTTGAGCGACGACACTATCTGCTTGAAGTTCTTGACCTTTGACGACAAGCGCTCTGCAGCAGTCATCAGTATCTCTTCTGCAGTCAGCGCACCGTTCGATTCGATTACCAGAATGATCTCATCCTCGTCCTTGCCGTCCTTGACCACAGCTGCGGCTGTCGGCTGCCACTTTGCGTGGTCCTTGCCGGTCCCAAGCCTTGCATATGCCTCAAACTTTAGCTTCTGGTTCGGAGCCAAGACTACTATTGGCACGTCCCTGCTGACAGGCTTCACCAGCTCGTCTTCAGACACCAACTCGCCGGATGTCACAACCAAGGTCTTTTCGTTTGCTTCCGAATCAAGCACAAGGAGCACTCTGCACTTGCTGCAGCCAAGAGTGCTCTTGCAATCGCATTCGTGCGGCATCACGAATCTTCCTGGGTCCGTACGGAGCGGAATCAGGCCGAGCCTGTGAGCTACGGCTTCGTCGTGCATTACAGATGAATTTTCAAGGATTACAACGTCATCGATGGCAAGCGTGGGCACTTCACTTATCGCAAGCCTGCGGAGTGAGTTGACGTACTGCCTTGGAATATTGTTAAACCTGACTACTATCCTCTCGTCGGATTTTTCTACAACCTCAATAGACGGAGAAGCCAATACTTGTGAAAGCATGCCAGATCGACCTTAAAAATCTACCGAACCTTGCAAATTTTTCATCATCTTGACATGCATATATACTCCATAAGCGATTAACAGGATAAAATGACGGACCGATTTATAGTCGCCCGCCTCACCGTGGATGGCGACAAGTTTGAGCTGGTTGTCAAGCCCGACCCTGCCTTGGAGTACAAGCTAGGCAAGAGGACGGACATTTCAAGCGTGCTCGTATCAGACGAGGTATATTCAGATGCACAAAAGGGCTCGCGGGCTTCAAGCGAGAAGATGATGAAGCACTTCAAGACAGCTGACACTTCTGAAATTGCTAAACAGATCCTTGCAAGGGGGGAGCTAAACCTCACCACTGACCAGAGGAGAAAAATGGTGGAAGAAAAGAAAAAACAGATCGTGCAGTTCATCAACAGGAGCTTCGTCGATCCCAAGACCCACATGCCGCACCCAATAGTCCGGATAGAGGCGGCTATGGAAGAGTCCCGGGTCATTATAGACCCGTTCAAAAAGGCCGAGGATCAAGCAAAGATGGTGGTGGACGCACTGCGCAAGATACTGCCATTAAAGTCCGAGACCTCCAAGCTGACGATCACCGTGCCGCCCCAGTTTGCAGCCCAGTCATACAGCGTGCTCAAGTCGACAGGCGACCTCAAAGGTGAGGAATGGCTCTCCGATGGCTCGTTGAGGGCGACACTCGAAATGAACGCCAGCCTCAAGGGTCAGTTCTTGGACAGGCTCGGCTCGGTAACAAAGGGCTCTGCGCAGGTCAAGGAAGACTGATCTACACTTAAAATATAAGTCAGCTATAATAACCCAAAAGGAGAGAAAGAGAAAATGAGTAACGATATGTTTTCAGAAGGGCTTTTTGCCCCGGTGGTGAGCCTTTGAGATATGCACGATGTCAAGAGAAGGTATGTCATACCCGGAGACAAGATAGCCGAGGGAAATTTTAGACCACTCATGAATGTGGTCAAGACTGGCAATGCTCTGATTGCCACAAGGATTGGGATTGCAGAGACGGGGCGTGACGGCGTCAAGGTCATCCCACTTTCAGGAGTTTACATTCCACGCGTCAACGACCTTGTGATCGGCAAAATTGTCGACCACTCGTCGCTGTCGTGGGAGGTGGACATCAATTCATGCTTCTCGGCGCACCTGCCGGCTCAGGACGTATTTGGAAGGGACTTTTCGCCGGCGAGGGACGACATGAGCAGGCACTTTGCTACGGGCGACATGATAACCGCCCGCGTCATGGCATTTGACAGGACGCGCGATCCTATGCTGACAGTGCAGGATCGCGACCTTGGCAAGATCCCAAGGGGCGAAGTGCTAAAGATATCTGCTACTCGTGTCCCGCGCCTGATCGGCAAGCGGGGGTCAATGATCCAGACGATAGAGCAAGCGACCCAGACGCGCGTGCTGATAGGGCAGAATGGCATCGTAGTCGTGACTGGCAGGACTCCGGAAGGAATACAGCTGGCGGTCAAGGCTATCAAGATGGTGGAGGAAGAAGCCCACACAGCGAACCTAACGCAGCGCATCAAGGTGCTCTTGAACGTGCCGGACACCCCGGCCCAACAAGAAACACAATCGCGTGCTCCGATAGGTGGCGCCAAGCCTGAACAGGAAGAAGCGGCCGTGGAAGAAGAATTGGAGGTTGATGAGAAATGACTCAAACAAGAAATTTGATAGATGAAAATGGAAAAAGGACAGACGGGCGGGGAATAGACGATCTCCGCGAAGTAAAGATAACCGTCGGCACTGTAAAGAACGCTGACGGCTCTGCATTCATTGAATTTGGAAAGAACAAGATACTGGCGGCAGTGTACGGTCCGCGCGAAGTGCATCCAAAACACATGGCGCAGTCCGACAGGTGCGTGCTTCGTTGCAGGTACCATATGTCGCCGTTCTCGACGGACACACGCAAGAATCCTGCTCCCTCTAGGAGAGAAGTCGAGATCTCTAAGGTGATGCGCGAGGCTCTCGAGCCGGCGGTAATGCTGGAAGACTACCCTAGGGCGGCGATCGACGTCTTTGTTGAAGTGCTCCAGTCAGACGGTGGCTCGCGCTGTGCAGGCATCACTGCTGCGTCGGTAGCACTTGCAGACGCAGGCATCAACATGCGCGACCTAGTAGCTGCGTGCGCTGCTGGTAAGGTCGACGAAAAGATCGTCCTTGACATCAACGACACAGAAGACAAGGAAGGCGGCGCAGACATGCCAGTCGCATATATGCCACGCCTAGAGCAGGTGACACTGCTTCAACTGGACGGCAACCTAAACCCCGAACAATTCAACGAATGCCTAGACAAGGCCATCGGCGGATGCAAGATGGTCTATGAAATCCAAAAACAGGCGCTCATGCAAAAGTACTTTGGAAATGAAACCGAGCTAAAGGAGGAAGCACAATGAGCTCTTCAAAAAGATCAACAATAATCGTGGAACACCTGCGAAGACAGCAGATGTGGGATGCACTGTCGCGTGGCAAGAGGCTTGACGGTAGAGCCTTTGACGAGCAGCGGCCACTCGAAATCGAAGTCGACGTGATCAAGAAGGCCAACGGCTCTGCAAGAGTCAAGCTTGGAAACTCTGAAGTGATTGCAGGCGTCAAGGTGGAGACGGGTGAGCCGTTCGAGGGGCTTGAGAACAAGGGCGCCCTGATCGTTTCAGCAGAAGTACTACCTGTCGCTTCTCCCCACGTGGAACCTGGACCTCCCGATGAGGAAGTCATCGAGCTGGCGAGGGTCGTGGACAGGGGCGTCAGGGAGTCAGAAATGATAGACCTTGAACAACTGGTCTTGGTGCCTGGCAAAATTGTATATACGATCTTTGTGGACTGCAGCGTGATAAACACAGATGGCAACCTGTTCGATGCCACCTCTTACGCGGTCGTGGCATCGCTTCTGACTGCCAACCTCCCGATACTTGAAATGCAGGACGGCAAGGTGGTCGACACGGGCAAGACCAAGCCAATGCCGATAACGACCATACCTGTTTCAATCACAGCCGCAAGGATAGGAGAATACGTGTTGATAGACCCTACTGCTGAAGAAGAGGGCTGTATGGACGCAAGGATAACAATAGACACCACAGAGGAGGGCTTTTGCGCAATCCAGAAGGGATACACAGGCTCGTTCACGGTTGAACAGCTGAAAAAGGCAGCCGAAACAGCAAGAATTAAAGGAGAGCAAGTACGGGCAAGACTGAAGGAGCTGGCAAGGAATGGTTAAGAAAGGCTCGACAAACCTGAAAGGTCTTGGCATAAAGTTCGGTGCAACCGTGCGCAAGCGCTACGGCAAGGTCCACCGGACACTGCACAAAAAGCGCAGGTGCCCGTCATGCGGCTCGCTGAGGTTCGGAAGACTCGCTGCAGGCATCTGGAGCTGCCCGAAATGCAACTTCAAGATCGCTTCAGGCGCGTACGACATTGACCTTGAAAAACTGCAGGGCTAGGATCAGGATATCCGCAAAATCAAGGCGCGCTGCGGCTTCTATACGCAGCGCTCTTGAACCCGATCTTGCCCGCCTGCCCAAAACCGAGGGCAGGGCAGAAATTTCTCTAAAGAATTCTGACATTGTTTTTTACATCGAAACTCCAGACATCGCTTCACTCCGAGCAAGTATCAACTCTTACATCCGGCTGGCAGATGCCTCCCACAAGTGCATAACGCTATGATTTTATAGGATGCTATACGAATAACTGCAGTTTATGAGTGAACAGGAACTCCCTCCATGGCTGAGAGAACAGGTATCACGATTACAGCAGCTCCAGCAGAACCTGCAGGCTATAATGATGCAAAAACAACAACTGGAAGTCGAGTCAGTCGAAACCGACAGGGCACTTGAAGAGCTAAAGAAGGCTGGCCCAGACGACGCAGTATACAAGAACGCAGGTTCGGTACTTGTTAAGGCAAAGAAGGATGATGTAATCAAGGAGCTGGAAGAAAAGAAAGAGCTGTCAAACACTCGCGTCATGGTCCTCGGCAAGCAGGAGACGAGGGTGAAGGAGAACCTGAAGGAAGTCGAAACCAAGATAAACGAAATGGTCCGCGGCATGCAAGGCGGCGCAACAGGTCCGGCTGGCGGGGCAGGTCCAAAGCCAAAGGCCGAATAAGAAATTATAGGGCACGCCTGTTCATTTCTTCCGTGCCTGCCAGAATAGTTGTTGATGAGAGGGAAAGGAACAGCGGCATTCCAGAATTATTAAGAAATGCCGGTGCTTTCATTGACTTTGCGCAACTAAAGGTGGGAGACTATATCGTTTCTCCAGACATTGCAATAGAGCGTAAGACAATCCGGGATCTTGTCAGCTCGATCTACGATGGGAGGCTTTTTGTCCAGTGCTCCGATCTTGTCGCACACTATCAAAAGCCGCTTTTAGTTGTACAGGGCAACATAGCCGAACTTGCAGAAATCTGGGAAGACACCGACAGGGATGTCAGGCGACTTGCAGAGCGCATGCCACTCGCCTATGATGCGCTTGCGACGGTGGCTACCGAATTTCGAATCCCGATAATCCACACGCCGTCGGCCGACCAGACGGCTCAGCTGCTGGTCACGCTTGTGAACAAGAGCCTCAAGGAGGGCAAGGCAACCGGCCCGCTCTTGAAAAAGATCAAGAAGGAAAATCCAGTATATATACAACAGCTGTCAGTGCTGTCGTCAGTGCCCGGCATTGGCGACAAGCTCGCCGCAAGAATGCTAGCCAAGTTCCACACGCCCAAGAGGGCACTTAACGCGTCTGCAGCCGAGCTGTCGACAATCCCTGGATTTGGGCTTGCAAGAGCAGAGCGGGTACGCAAAATACTTGATTCGCCAAACAAGGTCAGCCAAGTGGTGCAAAAGACGCTTTTTGAAGAAAACGGCTAGGTGACTTTGTACTTGCGGCGCAGCTGGTTGCCACAGAGAGGGCACTCTTTTGCGTCCGGGCCAAAAGCCTTTCCACATGCGCTGCAGTAGGCGATCCATCTTCTGGTCTCCTTTATGCCCTTGCTGGATGTCGACTTGACTAGAACCCCTAGTTTGGCTGCGACATTTGCGACAGCATAATCGTCCGTTACAAGGGGCATCTTTAGCTGAAGAGCAAGGGCGATTATGGATAAGTCCGCTGGCGAGAGCTTTGAAAAATCTCCGGTCTTTTTCGCTGCCGCCTTTGCTTTTCCCACGGTGACATCATCTGGTTCAATGATCCGCAGGGCGCCGGTTTCAAGCAGTGCCTCGATTGCGCCATGTGACTGCTTGATGTGTCTTACCTCGTCAAATACAGCCTGGGTCGTGCAGTATCTTGCAGATGAAAGAAAGGGAATTCCTGCATAAAACGCGCTGGCATCCAGCGCACTAGAACTCGAATTTAGAGAATCCAAGCTTGGACAGCTGCCTCATGCCTTTTTTCTGGAGGCGCAAGAACACGGCGTCGTCTGCATAGCGGGAAATCCTGATCGGCTCGTCGGCTTGTACCGTGAATGATTCTTGGCCATCGACTACGATGTGCGACTCGTACGTGCTTTGGATAGTGATCTCTTCCACCGGTATGACGAGCTGCGGCATCCTGTTGACGGATGCAAGAGGGCTCAGAATCAAGCAGCTCATGCCTTCATGCAACACCGGGCCCCCAATCGAAAACGAATGGCCAGTCGAACCGGTAGGGGTGGAAACGACCATGCCATCCATCCTCTGCTTTATTTCATCGCCCATGAGCCCGATCGATACAAGAGGTGTCCTTGTGAGGTTTACCCTTGTTATCAGGATGTCGTTGAGAGCCGGCGGAAATACTTTCTTGCCGGCCGCGGCTTGGATCCTAATTCGAGAATCATAGAAATATTTTCCTGCAAGGATCGCTTCGATGACTTCGCCTATCATGCTGGCATCGGCTTCGGAAAGTATGCCTCTGTGCCCGCCGCTGTTAATGCTGAACAGGGGAACCTTCCCTGGAATCGACCGAAAAGCCCGCAGTGTGGTTCCGTCGCCCCCGATCGCAAACACAAGGTCTAATTCTACATCTTTTAGATCAGCGGGCGCAACGGATGTGCTGCCTTCTATCTCGAGAGGCAAAAGGGCATACGTCTTTACCTTGTTCCTGTTGAGCAGTCCTGCAACCTTGACTGCAGCAGCCTCCGCCTCCCTACTCCCGTTCTTTGTTACAATGATCACGTTGCGGATGTTCGGTGCCAATATGACTGCACCGCTATAACGGCAGACCAGTTCTTAAATGCCTTTGGTCTTTGGTAGGCTAGTTTACCAATAGGCGCTTTCTGAATCATGCCAGTCTTCCTTCCTCTCAATAGATGCAAATCGCACGACTTCTTTCAGGCCTTTAAAGATCCCTTCTGGCGCAAAGACCGAAGGGGTGATGGTGGTAGGCAGGTCGCCACAACAGCTGGTTTCGAACTTGGCAATGTCGTACTCGACAAATTCAATATTTCTCGCTTTGAGGAATTCGATTGCTTCCTGTGAAGCATGCGAACTATAATCGACAAGCAGGACCGGCTTCCGCCTACGCAAATCAACATTGTTATACTCTGCTACAAAATAAATGAGTTATCGGTACGTTCGTATGTAGTCGTCAAACCTGGCAATACTATCATACCACTTTGGGCCTTTCTGCCTTTTCTTGCCGGCTGCATGCTCTTCGTTCCAGTGCGCTACAAAGCGCTGAACGTCATCTTCAAGCTCCTTATACGAGCGTCTACTAAAGTAGCGGGGGAACTTCCTGCTAAATTCTCTGCAGTCTGAGCAGTCATACCAATATGACGAGGACTGACCATGAGCCTCTCCAACTATGCAATTTTCAGGCGAAGTAATGTCAGAATACCAGCGCAGCCACCTGAAAGACCATTTGCTGCCTGGCAGGTTCTGAAGTCGCATGCTCCAAGAAGGTGCAATATCAGCCAGAGTCGCGAATTCCTTTGCAACACACTTGCTGCAAACCCTGTTCTCCATTATTGCAATACGGGTGGCAAACGAATTAAGGGTTGTAGAAAATTTCATGACCAGTTATTATACAAACAACCGGGAGGAAATTCGAAAACCCTTTTATCCGATATTTCGTCGTCGTTGGTATATGTCTGCATCTGCACCCAGCAAAGGTAATGTACCAAACATTGTCGCACTTGAAGTCCTCCGAAAAAACGGCGTGGACGTTGACAAGCTAATCAAGCTCATAACGGCCGGCGTCGGCGCAGAATTCACCACGTATTACTATTACACGATCCTGAGAATGCATTGCACTGGGCTCGAGGGGGAAGGGATCAAAGAGATAGTAGAAGACGCTAGGATCGAAGACAGAAACCACTTTGAAGCAATGGTCCCACGGCTGTACGAGCTCGGCGGGGCGCTTCCAAGGGATATCAGAAAGTTTGCCGATCAGGCGGGATGCCCTGACGCGTATCTGCCGGACAACTGGGAGGACATTAACTCGATACTAA